>CAZSJP010000078.1:0-2737 GCA_964606675.1 uncultured bacterium | reverse complement strand
GCGCATTACGGACAAGATGAACCAGCGGATCGTTCAGGCCTTCGAGCATGACACGATCGACCTGCACTTCCGATCCGGATATGTCCAGCCGAATCTGCTTGTTCTGGCTGCGGCACACGTCTCGCACGAGGCGCGGGTACGCCCTCAGGATCTGGCCGACAGGTTGCATGCGGGTGCTTAGGATGGAGTCGACGAGCGACAAGATGGCAGAGCGGGTCCGGTCGACGCTGCTTCTGACGTCGCCTTCAGGCGGCGCAACGAAGGCCGCGGCCTCCGAGGCGAGCCACGCCTCACGGCCCAGGTCGAGCAGCGTGTCTGCAACTTCAACGTCGAGATGTATCCCGCGTCCGAGCGAAGGCTTCGTGACGATGGCATCCGTCGCGGTGCCTCGCTGAACCGGCCCCTTGGCGGCCAGATCGCCCCGAGCCGCCTGCTTGAGCAACTCCAGGACCGGCATGTCCATATTCTGGTCCAGCTCGTCTTCGCGCGCTTTCCGGACTATGTCGGTCAGCGTGTCGACGCAATCGTTGAGGACGTCGTTCAGCTCGGGCGTGTGATCGACGTCGCGCCTGCGGACCAACTCAAGCACCGCCTCCATCTCGGCACCCAGCCGGCTCACGATCGGGAAGCCGAAGCTGGCTCCGGCGCCTTTGAGACTGTGACCAGCACGGAATAGCCCGTCCAGCGCCTCGGTCGACTCCGGCTCTCTCTCGGCGGCGGATATGGCGTCGGTCATCTCCTGGATGAGATTGTCGGCGGTGTTGAGGAATATCTCCTGCAACTGCTCGTCGAATGCCTCATCCTCGGCGTCGCTCGCCCCGCCTTCATCTGCAGACGAGGGCCCTTCCTCGTCCGCGGCTTCCGCCTCGGCACCCGCGTCGACCGCGCCCGTCATTGGCTCCTGCGGGTCGTCCGGTACGTCGGGCGTCTCGGCGGTAGCCAGTTCCTCAAGCCGGGCAGATCCCATCTGGTCGCTTGGCGGGTCGGCGGCAGCCGCGAAGAGGAATGTGGATGCCAGATCGAACTCCGGCTCCTTGCTGATGCCCACCGTCTGGCTTATGACGTCGCCGTATTCCTTGAGGGCTTCGCTGATCCGGTCCGTGTCGGCCTCAATCGCATCGGCTTTGCTGTCGACGTGTACCAGCCAGAACCGCTTGCCCTCTTGGAGCAATCGATGCGTCTCGTGGCACTGGAAATCGGTCAGAGCGTCCAACACGTCCGCCGGCACCGACGGCAGGCCGGCGCGCAGCGCGGCGAGCACGGGTGGTTCGTCCTCGTCGGCGCCCAGTTCCACCGGCTCGTCGTCTGCGCCGATGACCAAGTCCTCGACGTCGACTTGCGGCGAATCGTCCGGCACGTCGGGCGTCTCGGCGGTAGCCAGTTCCTCAAGCCGGGCAGATCCCATCTGGTCGCTTGGCGGGTCGGCGGCAGCCGCGAAGAGGAATGTGGATGCCAGATCGAACTCCGGCTCCTTGCTGATGCCCACCGTCTGGCTTATGACGTCGCCGTATTCCTTGAGGGCTTCGCTGATCCGGTCCGTGTCGGCCTCAATCGCGTCGGCCTTGCTGTCGACGTGTACCAGCCAGAATCGCTTGCCCTCTTGGAGCAATCGATGCGTCTCGTGGCACTGGAAATCGGTGAGAGCGTCCAACACGTTGGCCGGCACTGACGGAAGGCCGGCACGCAACGCGGCAAGCACCGGCGGTTCGTCCTCGTCGGCACCCAATTCCACCGGCTCGTCGTCCGCACCGATTACCATGTCGTCGACGCCTATGTCGAGCGTGTCGTCAGACGACTCGTCGGACTCCTTGGCCGAGCCAACATCGTCGGCAGCAAGTTCCTGGACGTGAACCGACAGCGCTTCGTCGTCCGGCATCTCGGGCATCGCCGAGGCCGCGAAGATGAATGACGAGCTGTAATCGAAGCCTGGCTCCATGCTGACGCCCACTGACTGACCGGCGACGTCGCCGAACTGCTTCAGATAGTCGGCCATCTTCTCCGTATCGCTCTCGAAGTCATCTCCAGTGGTGTCGAGCTTCACGAGCCATACTCTGGCGCCTTCGCCGATCAGGCGCAGCAACTCGGCCGCCTGCGACTCCGCCATGCCTTCGGCCTCCGCCGGCGGCAAAGTCGGGACCGCCGCTCGCAGAGCCGAGATCGCGGCGGGGTCGTCATCTGCGCCCACGTCGAGAACGGCGCCCCGGTCCGTACCGTCGCTCTCGTCGTCGCAACTGCCGATCTCGACTGCCCGCAGAGTTTTGTCACATAGCGCGACGGCCTCCTCAGCGAGATCCGAATCCGGCTCCTCTTGCATGCGCCCCAGGTGCTTCTCGAGCTCCGCGGCCACCGCGCCGACGTCTGCCGCCCCGATCATGCGCGCCGCGCCTTTGATGGAATGTGCGCCGCGCCTTGCCGAAGCGATGTCATAGTTCGCCGGCACGGTGTCCGGTCGCTGCAGCAGCGCAACAATCTGCTCGAGCGTCTCGATCGCTTCGGCCTCGAACTCGGTGTAGAGATCGGGTGTCATGCTGCACCGCCCGCGCGGCCGCCTCGGGCCAACTCGGAAAGCTTCTCGACCGATAGCACGTGGATCAGCTCGTCGCTCGTCTTCACGCGCCGCACGACTAGGCCAGGCGGCCCCGGTGAGTTCGTGTGATCGTGGACGACCTCTACCTCATCGGCCGCAAGCCCTTCCCAGGCCGCATCGGCCGCGACCCCCCAATTCTGATCGGACACC
>CAZSJP010000077.1:0-11042 GCA_964606675.1 uncultured bacterium | reverse complement strand
CGCCGAGGGGGCGCGGGATGATCGTCGGATTGTGCGCCGGGCATAGCGTGAAGTCCTGGGGCGGCGAACACTGGCGTGTTCGTTCAGCAGTTCGCGATGCGAACTGCCCTGATCGCCGAGGGGGCGCGGGATGATCGTCGGATTGTGCGCCGGGCATAGCGTGAAGTCCTGGGGCGGCGAACACTGGCGTGTTCGTTCAGCAGTTCGCGATGCGAACTGCCCTGATCGCCGAGGGGGCGCGGGATGATCGTCGGATTGTGCGCCGGGCATAGCGTGAAGTCGTGGGGAGCGACGTACGGCGAGGTGCGGGAGCGGGACGTCTGCCGCGAGATCGTCGATTTCGCGACGCCACTGCTCGAAGCGTGCGGCCACGAGGTGTTCGATCCGCGCTCGGACGAGCTGCCGCTGTCTTACCCGGATTATCTGCTCCACCGCATCGCCGCGTTGAGCGAGCAGCACGTCGACGTGGCGATCGACGTGCACCTGAACGCCTCGATCAAGCCGGAAGCCAATTACTCGGTCGTGCTGTACGGTTCCGGCCAGGGGCAGTCAGTGCCGTTCGCTCAGGCAGTCGCGGGTGCATTCGACGTTCTGCCGTGGCGCACCTGCAGCGCGATGCCGGACGCGGAGATGGGGCGACGCCTGGCGTTCTGCCGGCGGCTGACGTGTCCGTCGATCATCGTCGAGCCGCTGTTCCTGAGCAGCCCGGAGGCACGCGAGTGGCTCTTCGAGGAGAAGGGCCGCGAGCGGCTCGGTGTGCAGCTGGTCGAGGGAATCCAGGGATGGGTTGACAACGCTCCTGCCGGGGCCGCGGAGGTGGTCGATGAGCGAGTCTGAAACACTCGTAAGCGGGGCGCTGCGGAAGGTCGTGATATCCGTGATCGCGGGGATCGTTCTCATGGCGATATCGGGTGGCATCACGGGCTACTACGGGATGCAGTTGGCGCTGGCGGAGGTGCGTGGCCAGCTCGACGCGATGGGCGTGGAGATCGCGAATCTGAAGGCCTCCGACGTACGTCACGAACGGGACATCCGGGAGCTGAGAGGGGCGACGAGATGAGCTGGCTGACAGGCATCATCGGGAAACTCGGAGACGGGCTGGTGAAGGAGATCGGCGACATCGTCGACGATCTGCACACGAGCGACGAGGAGCGAGCCAAAGCAGCGATCGCAAAGGCGACGCTCCAGCTCCGGGCCCGGGAGACCATGCAGAAGCTCCACAACGAGATGGAGCAGGCCTACCTCGACGACATGAAGAACCAGCGCGCCCTGGCGAAGGCGGAGCTGGCGAGCGAAGACTGGTGGGTTCGCCGATCGCGGCCAGCAGCGTCGTGGGGCCTCGTGGTGATCGTGCTGCTGAATTACTTCGTGCTGCCTCTGATCGCTGCATTCGTGCCGCGCGTCGTGGCGCCGGTGTCCATGCCTGAGATGGCTTGGGTGTCGCTGCTCGCCTTGAGCGGGGTCTACAACCTGATGCGAAGCGTGGACAAGGGGAATCTCCGGTTCGGATCCCGACGTCAGGCCACGGGATAGCATGGCGAAGCGCGAATACAGCACGGCGGCGGGTGGCCCGGTTCAGCGGGCGTTTCGGCTGCGGATCGAGGGTCGGACGTACCCGGAGATCAGGGCCGCGCTTCGGAAGGACTTCTCCGACTGCGCTCGGATCTCGGTTGGCACGATCGAGACGTGGGCTCGGAGCGGCCGGCTGTGGTGGGACACGATACATGAGCTGGAGTCGCAGTATCGCGCGGAGCAGATGCCGTCGGCGGCATCGCCGGAGGGAGTCGAGCGGTTGAGCCAGGTGCGCGAGCTTATCGACACATGCTCATCGGTGCTGAAGGGTCAGGCGAGCGACGAACTGGTCCAGCGGCTGAAGAAGCACGGCGTTCGACCGGACACGCTGCTGCTGAAGCTCATCGCCGAGGAACAGAAGCTGACCAGGAGCGACCTGTTGGGGGTTCCGAAGGGGGCAATCCAGCGGGTAGTGCTGCTGGTCATGGAGAAGCTGTTCCGGATCCTGCTGGAGAAGCATCTCGTGAGCCAGGACAGGCTGCTCGATGCAGCCAAGGACATAGAGCGCGAGATGGTGTCCGCCATGCCCGGCGAACTGCGGGCGGTCGCGGCTCAGGAGACAGTGAGCGATGCCCGGAGTTGAGGACGTCATTCGCGACGTGGCTGGCCACGCGAGCCGGACGGCGCACCGTCGTCCGACATCGAGCGCTCGGGATTTCTTCGCGTTCGTTCGCTCGCATATCCGCACGGACCGGGGCGCTTTTTCCTTCGACGGCTACCGTCCGCTGCGGGAGATCGCCGAAGTGGTGTGTCGCAACGACGCGCGGCGGGTGGACATGGTCAAGCCGACGCAGTGCGGATACACGACGTTGTTCGGGTTCGGCTACCCGCTCTGGCAGGCGATTCGGAATGATCGAAACGTGGGCTACTTCGTGCCGACGGACGACATGGCCACGGCGATGCTGAAGACACGTTTGCGTGCCGCGCTGGATGGTAGCGGGCTCGACGTCGAGCCTACGTCGTCCGACGGAATCGTGACGGTGGGGCCGGGAGATCGACGGATCCTCTGGCTCGGGCTGACCAGCGTCCACAACGCGATTTCGTGGCCGCTTGACGTCGAAGTGCTGGACGAGGTCGACGATCTGAACCAGGAGCACATGGCGCTGGCACGAGAGAGGCTCGACGGATCGGACTACGGCCACGAGATCGCCTTCGCCAGGAGCCGGTATCCGGGCGAGGGCATCCACGGCCGGTACCTCGAAGGAGACCAGCGAAGGTGGGTCGTGCAGTGCCCGGCGTGCAAGCACGAACACATTCCGGCCGACTCTTTCCCGCAGAACGTGGCGATGGTCGACGGAGCGTGGACGCGAGCCTGTCCGGGGTGTCATCGCGCACTCGACTTCGAGCGGCATGGTCGGTTCGTCGCCACGCGTCCGGACGCACCCTCGATCAGCTTCCAGGTCAGCGTGCTCGCTTTTGGAAAGACCGACATCCCGCGCATCATGGCGGAGTGGGAACAGGCGCAGGGAAACCGGAAGAAGATAGCTCTGTTCCGCGGCTCGAAGCTGGCACTTCCGGATGCGGGGGACCGTCAGGCCCTGACGGCCGAGGATCTCATGCGCGCGACCGCCCCGGGCGCTGAGATCACGGTCCCTCCGCTCTTCGTCGGCGTGGACGTGGGGGACATCTGCCACATCTCCGGATCCGGGCAGCTCGGAGAGACGCTGGCGTTCTCGTTCTTCGACAAGGTCCGAGGCGAGGACCTGCTGGAGCGCCTCGACGCGCTGGAATCGGAGATACGTTGCATGGGTCGAGCGGGCATCACGGGGCTGTTGATCGACCAGAAGCCGGAGGGCAGCCTTGCGCGGGCTGTCTGCCGGCGCTTCCCCGGTCGGGCGCGTCTGCAGGAATTCAAGGCGGTCGAGAAAGAGAGCGAGAAGGACCTTGAGGGGGAACGATTCGACCGGATGGAGTTCGAGCGAGAGGATACGCTGGAGCACTTCTGCGACCGAGTCAAGGCGTCGACGATTCTCTTCCCGGATCGGTGGCAGGGGGTCCCGTTCGCACAGTCGGAACCCGGATCGCACATCCTGACAGGCTCCCAGAAGGACGAATCGGCGGGGCGGCTGGGTCTCACGGTGCGGAAGTTCCGGTCGGGAAGCGTCCTGAATCACTACTTCATGTCCAGCGTGTTCGCAATGCACGTGGCGACCCGGGCTGTCGGGCTTGAGACGGCCATTCAGACGGCGCGAACCGGCCCCCTCCGCGCGACCGCGGGACTGGGGCAGGACGTCACGTCGATCATGAGGGAGCTGCTCGATGCTCGTTGACCGGTTCGGGAGGCAGTTCTCCGAGGGCGCGACCCCGCACATGGGGCAGGTGGCGTACGCGCTGGACCGGCTTCACCACGGCGAGCTGGATCTGTTCGACGAGCGGAAGATCGTCCGCTCGAAGGGCATTGCGTATCTCCGGGGCATGGACGTCGAGAACGCACTCATCTACGGGCTGTTTCGAGCTCGTCGCGGATCGCTGCTGGGGCGTGGCTGGGAACTGAATCCGGGCGGCGATAGCGCGCATGACGTTCGCTCGGCGGAGATCGTGGAAGCCGCATTGAACCGGATGTCGGGGACGTTTGAGACGGACCTGGCGGAGATACTCGACGCGGTGAAGTATGGGTGGGCTCTGCTGGAGATCGTATGGGAACGCTGGTCCGACCCTGTTTTGGGCAAGCTGGTGGTTCCGAAGGCGCTTGTGGCGCTGAAGATCGAGAACTTCCGGTTCCAGGTTGACACTTTCGGGAACGTGACCGGCCTGAAGCAGGTCTATCCGAAGCAACAGCCGCTGACCGTGGGGAAATTCATCGTCGCAACGTATCGCGGCGCCCCAGGCGACCCGCACGGAAGCTCGCTGTATGCGCGGCTCTACTGGCCGGACTGGTTCATGCGTAACGGCTGGGCGTTCTGGGCCCGTGCTCTGGAGCGATTCGGATCTCCGGTAGTGACGATCACGCACCCACGGTGGGCCGGACAGCCGACACGGACGAAAGCGGAGGAGCTTCTCGGCGAGATCCAGCACAGCACCGGCGTGGTGATGGACGAGGACCTGAAGCTCGAGTTCCTCGAAGCGACGATGCGCGGCGCGGTGGGCTTCAAGGACTTCATCGATCACCAGAAGGAGATCATCCAGATCGGCATCATCGGCCAGACGCTGACGAGTTCCCAGGGTAAGGTCGGCTCGCAATCGCTGGGCACGGTGCATCAGGAGGAAAAGGAGCAGATCGTCGATGAGGACGCGGAGTGGCTTCAGACGGTGGTAAACGAGCAGCTCGTGGCGCGGATCGCGGCGATCAACTCACCGGGCGCGGCTACTCCGGAGTTCCGCTTCGTCGAACGCGAGACCGAGGATCTCGACACGCTGGCGGATCGGTACGTGAAGCTCGCGAACGCCGGCGTTGACATCCCGGCGGAGCACGTCCGGAAGCGGTTCGGGATCCCGTTGGCGGAGGACGGCGAGGATCTGCTCAGGGGGACGGCGCCCGCGCCGCCGCCGCCGGGGGATGAGGGAGGCGGCGAGGGCGAACACGCAGGTCCGGGGAATCCTGCGGATTCCTTCAGCATCTCGCAGGGCGATCTGCGTTTCTCGGAAGAGGTCGAGCCGTTCTGGCGGGAATTTACCGAGTATGAAAACCCCTCGTCGATGCGAGAGATAGAGCGCGTCAGTCGGGAAATGCTCGAAAGTATCCGGCCTGAAGCGCGCACTATCTGGGAGGCTATCCGGGACGACCTGGTGAAGCAGGTCGGGAAGTCCGGCGCGCTGGACAGCGGGGACCTGACGGCCGAGCTGAAGCCGAAGACGCGCGACTGGAAGGAACTCGTCGAGCGGACGTGGCTCATGTCCCACCTGAACGGGCGAGCAAGCGGGCTGGGCGAGCTCGCGCGTCACGGCATCCAGTTCGGGGAAGGCGTGACGTTCGCCGAGAGGCTGCGAACCGACGTGCCGGCGTTGGATGAGGCCGGGGAGTGGTTCGCGGGGCGCGAGGCGATGACGGACGCGGAGTTCGGTCGGCTCGGCAAAGAGGCGCGCAACCAGGCGTGGTACATCACGACTCGTGAGAGCACCGAGGCGGTGGCGCAGGTCCAGGACGCGCTGAAACAATCGCTGGACAACGGCTGGGGGCTGCGCGGGTTCCGTCGGGACGTCGAGCGGCGGTTCAGGGTCTGGACAGGCAATGTCTTCGGGGCCGCAGCCCCGAGGTCCATTGCACAGGCCGACGCCCGTCTCGCGACGGTGTTCCGGACCAACATCATGAGCGCGTTGAACCGGGGTCGCGACGCGGTGTTCGCGAAGGCTGAAGGCTCGAGCCTGCCGGACCCGATCGTTGCGTATCAGTACTCGGCGATCATGGACGGTCGGACGCGGGCGACCCATGCGGCGATGGACAGCCTGATCTACGCGACGGACGATCCGATCTGGCAGCGCTGGACGCCGCCGGCGGGATACAACTGCCGATGCACACGGGTCCCGGTTCTCGCGTCGCAGGCGGCGAAGATGTCGGCGGATACGCTCAGCGTGGCGGCGCCGGTGATCAAAGGCGAGATGATCGAACCGGACAAGGACTTCGGGAAGATGGCGTTCTGCGAGGGCGCGCCGGTGTTCGTGATGCCCTACCTGCCGGGCTTCGATGTCCAGCTGGCGGCGTGATGTATTCCGCGGCGAGGAGACAGTGAGATGAAGATCAGCTACGACGAACTGAGGACGCGGCTCCGGTCGGCGGCGGGCGCGCTGTTTGCGAACGCTGATGAGGCCTACATCGAGGAAGTCTACGACGACTACTGCATCACCGGTGTCTACACGAAGCCGAACGCGTTGTCGTCCTATCCCGCGCCTGGGCACTGGAAGCTCGTCTATGCGGTCGACGAGGAGGACAACGTCACGATATCGGGAGATCCTGAGCAGGTCGAGCGCGTGACCGGCTGGGTAGCGTTCGCGCATCGCACGCCAGGAGTCGAGATGGGGTTCGCGGACTACGGCTCGTACACGTGGGAGACCGTCGGCGACACGTACGCGATCCGGAATCTGCCGGTGTTCAAGCTGGGCTTGCACCAGGGATTCCCGTTCGACGCTGACTGGGCGGATCTGACGATCTCGCAGCACGAGAAGTTCGAGGACGAGGACGGCTACGTGCCCACACTCATCAAGGGGCACAACAAGATGAGCGACGACGACGAGGACGAGCGCGGCGACGAGAAGCCGTCGTTCGGCCTCTGGCGCAACCTTCGGCATGACGGCGAGGTGATCTACACGGACCTGGAAGGCATTGACGCGCCGACGTTCCAGGAAATCCAGGCGGGGCGCTGGCCGTATCGCAGCGTAGAAGTCCGGCCGGAGGATCATCGATTCACGGCGCTGGCGTTGCTCGGCGGCACTCCGCCGTATCACAAGTTTCCCCCGCTCGCGTTCACGCCCCGGGAGGGCGCGATGTGGTTCAGTCTGGACCCGGGCAGCATGGAGGTGATCGAGATGCGAGGTGTGCATTTCAACGAAGGAGGCGGGGGCGGCGCCAAGAGCACGGAAGATCCCGCCAGGGCCGGCGGCGAAGGCACGTCGCAGACGTACACGCAGGAGGATCTCGATGCGGCGGTCGCGTCCGCTCGCGGCGAGGTGGAGCAGCAGTTCAGCGAGGAGCGGCAGGCCGGCGAGCAGCGACTCGGCCGGCTCGAGGAGCAGAACCGCGCCGGCCGCGTGGAGAAGTTCACGCGTCGGCTGACGGACCTGGGCTTCGCGCCGGGGGTCGTTGTCGCTCCGGAGGTGACGACGTTCGCCGAGCACTTCAGCCGGTCCCAGGACACGTTGACGTTCGCCGAGGGCAACGAAGCGGCCGGGATCGACGCGTTCGACAAGCTCGTGACGTTCTTCGCCGACACCGCGAAGGAGGGCGGGCTGCTCGCTCCGGAACTCGGGATGCAAGCGAACGTCGACGGCGGGCAGCATCCGGACGATGCGGCAGCAGCGGCCGGTTCGACGCCGACGCCGACGGCGGAAGAGGCCAAGCTGTTCGGCGAGAAAGTCGATCCGGACACACTTCTCGAGTACCGCTTCACGAAGCGTGTCGCCGTGGCGAAGGATATCTCGTTCGAGGACGCGTCGAGCCTGGTTCGGATCGGCGCGATCGGCGTGGAGGACATGAAAGCTCTGGAAGAGCAGGGGAAGTAGTCGTTGGCAGACAGGAGTGTCTGCCCCACCGAGAGGATGAGCGGCGACAGGAGTGTCGCCGCCACCGGCAATCAGGGCAAGCACAGGGCTCGCCCCAACTGAAGGAGCAGGACAATGGCAGTCGATTTTGGTGGGCAGGACGTCTCGGGTATCGCGGCGGCCGACCTGAGCGAGAAGCAGTTCTTTGGCGTCAAGGAGGACAGCGGCGTCGCGCTCGGCGATACGGCGGGCGAGATGCTTCTGGGCGTTCTCCAGAACAAGCCAGAGAGCGGACAGACGGCGCGCTACCGGATCAACGGTACGAGCCTGTTCAAGATCGGGGGCACGGTCGCCGCCGGCAACGAGCTGCAGATCGACACGGACGGCATGTTCATCGCCGCGGAATCGGGCGACTACGTGCATGGCATCGCGACGGAAGCGGGCGTTGACGGCGACCTCATCTCGGCTCGCGTCGTCCATTACCAGAAGAACTGACGGTTCGCATCCTGACGGATGCGAGCCCGTACAGCAGTCTGCTGACGCAGACTGCCCGACGGTGAACGAAACGGAACACCTGGGGCGGCGAAGGAGATCACGACAATGAATCGGTTCAAAGACGGCAAGCTCGTGGACGCGTCGCAGTTCGCGGAGCCCGGTGACCTCCAGGTGGACGCCCTGCTGACGAACATCAGCATCGGCTTCACTATCGAAGGGTACGTCGCGGACCAGGTCCTGCCGCGCGTCCCCGCTCCGAAGGAGACGGTGAAAGTCCCGACCTTCTCGCGTGAGGGCCTGCAGATCGAGGGGAATCCGATCAAGCGTGCGTCGAAGGCACGCTTCGCCCGGACCGGATGGTCCGTGACGTACACCGACAAGACGTGCGACGAGTGGGGCATCGAGATCCCGGTGGATGATCGCGAGATTCGGAACGCCGAGGCTGTGCTCGATCCGCTGCGCGTGTCGAACGACGTGGCGAACCAGCTCATCGCGAACCAGATCGAGTCGAACGTGTGTTCGGAGCTCACGGACACGTCCAATCTGACGTCGAACGAGACGCTCTCGGGCACCGACCAGTGGTCGGACTACACGAACTCGAACCCGCTCACCTACATCACGGGTAAACGGCAGACCATCCAGAAGGCGGTCCACCGGAATCCTAACCTGCTGGTTATCGGGCAGGAGGTGTTCGACGAGCTCATGTTCCACCCGGCCATCTCCGAGTTCTACAAATACACGCAGCCGGGCCCCGTGACGGCGGACATGATGGCACAGGCCTTCGGCGTCGCGCGGCTGGTGGTGGCATCGGCAACGTACGACTCGCAGGACATCGGCCAGTCGACGCAAGTCGGCGCGTACATCTGGGGCAAGCACGCGCTGCTGTGCTACGTGCCAACATCCGCCGAGGTGCAGATGCCGGCGCTGGGGTACCAGTTCGTCAACCAGGATCGCCGGACGTTCCGGTACCGCGAGGAGGACATCACTTCGGAGATAGTCCGGGTGAGCGAACTCTCGCTGGCGTCGGTCACGAACGCGGCGAGCGGCTACCTGATCAAGAACGCTGTCGCCTGAGAACGCCTGACGGCGTTCGTTGGCAGTTCTGCGAGCCCTGCCGGGTTCGTGGCGAACTGCGCGGTGATGGCGGCAGGGACTGAGGGCGAACACCTGGTTCGCCCCTACAGATGGGGTCCGGATGGACTCCGGAGGTGAGGCATGAGGATGAAAGGATTGGCGGCAGTCCTGATCGTGGTGGCCGTCCTGGTCGGATTCGGGACGGCGTCGGCGCAGACGTGGCATAAGCTGAGCCGGAACCACCTCGTGAAGGGCGAGCTCGAGGTGCAGGACGGGTTCTACTCCGCCGACTCGGCATGGGTCAACGGCGACTTCACGATGGGCGACAAGGCCACGGTGAAGGACACGCTGACGACCGACGGCGACGGTGTCATCACGAAGCCGGGCTCGTTCAGCGCGAATGCCGACAGCACGGTGACGCTGACGGGGGCCACGACAGCGTCGAGCACGTTCGGCGTCACCGGGGTCACGACTCTATCCGACACCCTGAAGGCGACCGCGCCGGTGAGCATAGACTCGTTGCAGAACTACGCGCACTGCGGCGAATACACCATGACGGCCGATACCGATTCATTCGCGGTCGTGGGACTGAAGGAGACAGATCGGGTCATTACGAGCTTTTCCACCACGCCGAGTGCCGACTTTACGGCGGACTGCGAGGCGGGACAGGTGAAGCTCTCCGGCACCAGCGCGAACGGATCGAAGGTGCACTACATCATCGTGCGACCGAAGACGTAGGTCATGACAGCGGCGAACACGCAGGTTCGCCGCCACACCAGGTCCAAGCCGGGGAGATTGGGACATGGAAGTCATAGTCAGGGAGAACGAGAACCTGCGGTACGGCGGAAAGGCTCACGGGCCGGGCAGCGAGCTGGAGATGGCCGACGAGCACGTCGAGCAGGCCATCGAATCGGGCACGGTGACGATCATCGAGGAAGACGCCGCGGAGAGTCTCGGCGCTACCGAACCCGAGCCGGAGGCCGTCGCCGCCGATGGCGGCGTTGAGCAGAAGGATGAGCCTTCTGCGCCTGCTACCGAGCCACCGGCGTCACCCAAGCCGCCGGCCCGTCCGCGTTCGCGCGCGAAGGGGGCCGGGGGAGGGAAGGGTACCGATGCGAAGAAGTGACGTAGCACGGCGAATCCTTCGGATTCGTTCAGGGCGCATCGCGATGCGCCCCCACGTGGCGCTGGTTGCGTTGATGTTCGCGGTCGGGCCGGCGGTGGCGCTGTATTCGAGCTCGTCGGTAACGGCGTACAGCGGGGCGACGCTTGCGGGCGGCTCGACACGTGTCGACACGATCGTTGTGAGCGACGTCGACCGGGATCAGAAGCCGGACCAGTACGTGCTTTCGCTTGCCGGCACGACGCAGGCTACGGCTGCGGACAGTCAGTTCTCCGCCGTGGTGAAGTCCATCAAGATCGGCGCCGTGAAGCAGATCGGCGAAGACTCGTTGCTGGTTCGTCCGGATCCGGCAACCGCCGGCGACCAAGTCGGCGAGGCCCGGGTGCTCAGGTGGGTGGCGGATTCGCTCCAGGTCACGACGCGCAACCCGATGAGTCAGAGCGTGATCGGGGCGTCGTTCACCGCCACGGCCCAGCGAACCGCGAGGTGACGGACATGTGTGGGGAAAGAACGGGTCAGAGGCGCCGCCCCTACGGCGAGGGGGCTTCTGTCGTCCGGTCGGCGGCATGGCGCGTTGCGCGCGTAGTTGCCGGGATACTGATGGCCGTGGCGCTTGCGTCGGTCTGCCCTGCGAACTCTGGCGAGT
>CAZSJP010000076.1:10671-11047 GCA_964606675.1 uncultured bacterium | reverse complement strand
ACCGTTGTGCCAGTCTGGCTTTCTCGCGATTCAAGTGTCCGGACGAGGCCATTGCCACTGCTCAGGGCATTCTCGGCATCGCACGTGAAGATCCCGAATGGCACTATGCATTCCTCGCGGAGATGGGAGGATTCACGGCGCTTGTGCAAGCGTACGGCGCGGGCGGAAAGACGGGGCAAGTCTGTGAATCGACGGAGGAAGCGATCAATACGCTTGATGCTTTCGCAAGCACGCTGCCCCGTCCTGACAGACTTGGTGATATTCGCTCGCCACTACCTGATCAGTTACATCCCGCCCAGTACCTGGGTCGCTATCGGGAGGACGTCGAACGGATGGACCCAGTTCTTGCCTACCGTGGGGCCTGTCACAATCTTGC
>CAZSJP010000076.1:0-10661 GCA_964606675.1 uncultured bacterium | reverse complement strand
ACCGTAGCAAGGCATACGGACAAGCCATGCCGCTCTTCGAACGGGCAATGGCTCACAGACACCTGACGCCGTACCTCGCTCGATGCTATGCCGGTTGTGCATGGGAGGTGACACGCGATAAGAACGTTGTCCTGGCTTTCCTCAAGAAAGCAGGCCCGGTCTTCGGTAGCAACCGTAACTGGTGGCGGAGCGTGCCTGAACTTGTGGACGTGGTGGAAACGTTGGCCGAGGAAATGAAGGAACAGGAGCCCCAACCAACGAATCGAACATGACTTCGTGAAGGACGCGCTTCGCGACGTCCTTCACGAAGCAGCTCATTCTTGTCGTTGGGCAGCCGAAGGCTTGACGACCATGAGCTTCGCCGCGAGGGCAGATAGCATGAACGACCCCGCTCCGATCAAGTGTTTCTGCTGCGACCTGAACTGGTCGCGAATCGACGAGCAGGACAGGACTATCGCCGCCTCGGCACCCCGCGACTGGGCATTCGTGGACCCGCAGGATTACTTCGACTGGCACGTCGAGTTCGGCAACAACGTCACGTTCTGCCAGGCCTACGCGTTCAGCGGCTACGCGTTCTACCCGTCGAAGCTGGGGCCGGTGGCTCCGGGGCCGGGCGCGGAACTGCTGCCTCGCTTGTGCGAGTTGTCCAAAGCTGCCGGCATGCCGTTCTGGTCGTACTTCAACGTCGGCTCCGATCTGTTTACGTGCACACTGCGCGACCATTGGACGATCCCGGCTTCGGGCGACGGCAGCGGCCCCGGCTTCCTGGGTCCGGAAAGCCCGTGGACAGATCTGCTCTGCGCGCGCATCCGCGAGTTCCTGACGGACTATCCGGTCGACTGGCTACTGTTCGATTGGTTCGTGTACGGGTCGCTCGAACCCGATAAGTTCCTGGTGCAGCCCGCGTGGTTCGCCGGGGAGCCGTTCGAGGAGATCATCGGCCGCCCGATGCCCGGCAAGGCCGGCGACATAACGCCGGAGGAGAATCTGGCGTACAAGCGCGAGGCCATGGCGCGGCAGTTCCGAAGCATCCGGGACGCCGTGAAGGAGACAAGCCCGAACACGAAGATCACGTTCAACGTGCCATACCGCGAGCCGGATGAGGCGATCTGGGTCGGCCACCCGATGCTGACCGAAAGCGACGGCATCTTCGCCGAGTGCTCGCGCGACGACGTCATGGAGTGGCTGATCGGCATGAGACGACCCGAGCAGCACATGATGACGACAATCATCGGCCGACCCGACGACGGTGAATGCTTCCCGGACTCGTGGCGCAAATGGCACGAGCGCGGCTGCGATTTCTTCGGCTATGCCTGGGGCGTTCCGCCGGAGTTCAGGCCGCACCCGAGCTACGATACCGATCTCGAGATCGTGCGTGCGGCGTTCCACGAGATAGGCTAGCCGCCGGCACGGCGGCACGCATCCCGTTGCGCCCGGCGTTGCTCAGTGCATAGCCTTCTTGATGCGTTGACCCATACCACCCGTACGAACCGGAGCAGATCCGATGCCGAACACAGTATCAGGTGCACTCAGTGCCATTTCCGAGCCTCGCAGCGGGGCAGTCATCCAACGTCACGGCGATTCGGCAACATTGCCGATCCGGGTTGAGACGACGGCATCGGGCGCCCTCCGCGCGCGAATCAGATCGGGGTCGACCGTGTTGGACGGGCTCGATTGGCAGGACGTCGGCCGCAACGTCGGATGGCGCATCGAGGGGATGCTTCCAGACGTTCCGACGGGCGGCGAATACACGCTCGAGCTGCAACTCCAAGACGACACCGGTAAAGTGATCGGGGCCGGCTCGGCGAATCATCTGCTGGTGGGCGATCTGTGGATACTCGGTGGCCAGTCCAACATGGACGGCTGCGGCAAGCTCGTCGGCTTGGAGCCCACGTCCAAACAAGTCCACGCTTTCTACTACGACGACAGATGGGACGCCGCGTGCGACCCGCTGTGCTGGTACAACGAAGCGGTCGACTCGGTCCATTGGGGCGAGCCGGACGCCGAGAAGCGAAAAGCCGCCATCGGCAGCGACCGCGCCTTCCGTCAGCAGGGAGCGGGGCCGGGGGTCGCGTTCGGACGGGCCGTCGCCAAGAGCGCCGGGGTGCCCATAGGCCTCATCGTCTGCTCGCATGGTGGCACCAGCATGGCACAGTGGGACCCGTCCGGTAAGGCCGAAGGCGGGAAGACCCTCTACGGATCGATGATCCGGCGCGTAGAAGCCGTCGGTGGGAGGGTCGCGGGCATGGTGTGGTATCAGGGCGAGTCGGACGCAAACGGCGATGCGCAGCCGCTGTACCGGGATAAGATGCGAGAGTTCGTCGGGGCCGTGCGTCGCGATCTCAACGCGCCGGATTTGCCTCTCTTGTACGTGCAGATCGGTCCGTTCTATGCCGACCCGGACGGTGCGCCGTCGTGGAACGCACTGCAGAACGACCAATTGGAGATCGAATCCGAGCTTGCTCCCGCCGCGATGGCTGCGTGCATCGACTCGCGCCTGGACGACCTCATACATCTCGACACACCGTCGCAGCGGCGCCTCGGAAAGCGGCTCGCGCACCTGGCCAACATGCTGGTGTACGCCCCCGAGGGCAGCGCGATGCGCGGACCGAGGCCCAAGAGCGCGTCATTCACGGACGAGGGCCGGACGACTCTCCAGGTGACATTCGGCTCCGTCAACGGTCGGCTTCGGTCCGATGCCGATGTGAGTGGCTTCACCGTTGTCAAGGACGACCGGCCGGTACCGACGTCGCGTCGTAAGATCGACACGGAGCGATCCGACACTGTAACGATCGTTTTCGCTAAGCCGGTGCCTCCCGATGCCGACCTGTGGTACGGCATGGGGCTGAATCCGGCAGTGAACCTCGCCGACGATGCCGACTTGGCGGCGCCGGTATTTGGCCCGATGAGGATCTGATGAACCGATGGTGGTCGCGGCTGATCCCGTGGTCCCGACCTACGCAGGTCGAAGAACGCGAGCTAACGCACGAGATGCGCATGAGGCTCGCGGCGCTCTTCCTGCACGTCGACTACGACGCGATATCCGATGGGGCGGAGATGGTGATCTCGGACGCACTTCCGGTCGTTCGTGCCGGGCGAGACGATATCGTGCTCCAGACGGAAGCCGGATCGGTCCGCACCACCGCGGTCGCCCCGGCTCGGTGGGGCGAACTGCATGCGTCGGCCGGGTTGGCGCTGGTCGCGCTGGAGAGCCGGCTCGCGTCCGGCAACGACGTGCGCATCACGTACGGCGAGGTGTACGTGATGAAGCGCCGTCCGCGCAAGCCGCGGCTGCCCCGTGGCTATTCGTGGGCCAAACACTTCGGAAGCCAACACCCGGACGTCGCAGCGTGGCTCGACACCGAACCATCGATAGGGGTGTCGCACCGGGGGACGGTCGTCGCCGCCGTCTATCCGAGGCCGAACGAGGGTACGCCGTTCGTCGGCAGCCCGGTATGCGTTGTGGAGGCGCATCGAGGGCGCGGGCTTGCACGTTGCCTGATCGCGGCTCAGGCGACCCTCATCTGGGACGAGGGCACGATTCCGACGGCGCTTATCTCCGACGACAACATTGCCTCGCGGACAGCCTTTCGGTCCATCGGATACTCCCGCGCGCTGACCGTGGGCGCTCTGTCGGTCGAGGCCGGCGACTCGGAATGACGGCACCCCCAGGCACCGCGCGCGTTTCAGCGAACCCGATCGTCACGCGAGGTTTCTCTTGGCCGTGAACGTGACGGATGTAGTCGCCGCGGTCATTGAGCGGGATGGAGTTCTGCTGATCGCCAAGCGGCGCCCGGGCGGTCGGCAGGTGGGAGTTCCCAGGCGGCAAGGTCGAGCCCGGTGAATCGCCGGAGCAGGCGCTCGCGCGCGAACTGCGAGAGGAACTGGACGTCACAGTGTCGGTCGGCGAGAAGATCCGCACGGTGACATGCGAGATATCTTCCGAGAGCAACGTCGCGATCACGTTCTACCGATGCACGCTCTCAGACGGCGAGCCGACGGCGTTGGAATGCGAGGCCGTTCGCTGGGTGTCGGCTTCCGAGCTTGCGTTTGTCGACATGCCCGAGGCGGACGCCGGGGTGGCTATGGCGATGAACGCTCGCGGGGCGCCGCGCCAGCGGGGATAGGAAGGCGTGAAGTGCGTTCGTATTTTTGGGTTTCGCCATGAATTGGGCGACGGAATCCGCAGACAGATCAGAGGAACGACACAGTGCCGGCAGATCGCCCACCGACCTCCACCGAGTCACCGACAGAACCGCCATGCGCACGAAGCCTGAGCGTCCTCGGCGCGATCGTGTTCGACGAAATCGTTACGCATGACAGGAGGCGCATCGAGTCGTTCGGCGGCATCATATACAATCTGGCGGCATTGTCGTCCTTAGTCGGCGGCAACGCCACGATTCGCCCTTGTACAAACATAGGCGCCGATCGCTACGAAGCGGTTATGTCCATTCTGCGAGGCATGCCGCAGATCGTCAGGGAAGGCATTGCGCGGGCCGACGGGCCGCTCACGCACGCGCAGCTGGTGTACACCGACGCCAACCATCGCGACGAGATCGTGCGCCACATGATGAAGCCGCTGACCTTCGATGAGGTGCAGGGCGAGCTATCGAGCGCTGGGATATTGATCAACTTCGTCAACGGCACCGAGATCGACTTGGCCACGCTGCGCAAAGTGCGTGCTGGCACCGACGCGACTCTGTACCTCGATATGCACAACATCATGGTCCGGTTCGACGACGAAGGCAGGAAACATTACCCCGGATTCGCCAGCTGGCCCGACTGGGTATCGCAGTTCGACCTGGTCCAGATGAACGAGTTCGAGTGCGAGGCGGTGCTTGGATGCTCTCTGGAAGCCCCGCGCGACTACCTCGACGCGGCACACCGAGTGCTCGAGGCCGGTCCGAGTGCGGTGTTCGTCACCATGGGTCCGGAGGGCGTGGCACTGGCGCACCGGCGCGAGGGAATCGACTACGGATGCCTGATTCCGCCGGCTCAAGTGCACGGGTTCGTGGATGCAACGGGATGCGGAGACGCGTTCAGCGCCGGCACGTTCTGGAACTATCTGCGGACAGGCGATCCACTCGTCGCTGCGATGTCCGGAGCGCTCGTCGGCGCCGCCAACTGCCGCATCAAGGGCCTGGGCCGGCTGGAGGGCGCGCGCGACGCCGCCAACCGGTTGCACGAGATATCGCCGGAGTTGGCGGACAAAGCGCTCCAGGGATGGCCCGGCGACCGACTGTGACATCGCGAGGCGAATCGCGCACCATACGTTCCGACCAACGGAATCTAGGACCATAAAGCACTTTCGTACCACGTTGGCAACGGCATAGCATGGCCCACGGCGGGCGGCACGTTGCCATGGATGAGCACCAACCGAAGCGGAGACGATCATGAGCGAGAACAAGACGTACCCGGTGCCCGAAGTGCCCACCTATCTGCCAGGCACAGAGATAGAGATTGTCAACCCAGACGCGGAGTTGGGCAAGTTCAGGCACGCCATCTTCGACTTCGACGGCACCGTCAGCGTGCTCAGAGAGGGGTGGCCGGACATCATGGCGCCGGTCATGATCGACGCGATACGAGGCGACACTCCGTCGACGCCGGCGATCGAGACGGCTGTCGCGGAGTTCATAGATGAGTCCACCGGCATCCAGACGATACTCCAGATGGAACGACTCGTCGAGATGGTCCACGAAGCCGGCAACGTCCCCGAGGACAAGATCCTCGACGCGAAGGGCTACAAGGACATCTACAACGACGCGCTCATGGTGCCGGTCAACGAGCGTATCGCCAAGCTCGTCTCCGGCCAGTGGACGCTCGATCAGGTCGTAATGCTCGGCTCGCGCGAGTTCGTCAAGGCTCTGTTCGACCGCGGCCTGACGATCTACATCGCCAGCGGCACCGACCGGGACGACGTGCGCAATGAGGTCGCGCACTGCAAGATCGACCAGTGGTGCAAGGGCGGAATCTGGGGCGCGGTCGGCAACATCGAGGAGTACTCCAAGGACAAGGTGATAAAGGAGATCCTCGCAGAGAACAATCTGCACGGCAGCGAGCTTGTCGTCCTTGGCGACGGCCCGGTGGAGATTCGCAACGCCAAGAGCAACGGCGCGGTTGCGGTGGGCGTCGCGACCGACGAGGTCAAGAGATCCGGCCTCAACGTTGAGAAGCGCAACCGCCTCATCAAGGCCGGCGCCGACATTCTGGTGCCCGACTTCGGCGAGCGCGACAAGTTGGTGAAGTATCTATTCAGCGAGTGATGTGCCCTGAGCGGCATCGTGGGCAGCCACTGAGCGCTTCACGGCGTCGGTGGTTGCCCGCGCCTATTTCGACCGGGTGAACCGATGGCGCGCCTCATACTGTCCGATCGACCTACGGCCGCGGTCGCAGGCCTGCTTTGCGTTCTCGCGGGCGTCGCGGTGGCGAGCGCCGCGGCGGTATGGTCTCTGCCCGGCGAGTTTCTCCTCCGAAAGTTATTGCTGTGCTCTGCGGCCGTCTATGCTGTGGGGATGGCGATCTACATGGTCCGCCAGCCGCGGTTTCCGTCGTGGCGAAGCCTCCTTCGGCTGAACGCGAAACTGCTGGCATCGGCACTGGTCGTGGAGATCATGCTCAACGCCGCGATCGGCCTCGCGGGGATCGACCGAGCCGAACTCGACAGCCGCGCATCGCTCTCCCCGTACGCCGACAAGCCATGGGCCGGCGACTACTTCCGCGAGTTTGCGCGAACTCGCTTCGGGTTCCGCCAGTTCGTCATGTGGCGACGGCAGCCGCTCAATGGAGAGTACATCAACATCGACGCGGATGGGTATCGCAGAACGTGGCGGCCGCCGGCAGCCGCGGACGGGCGTCCGGACACTGTGCTCGTCTTCGGCGGGTCCGCCGCGTGGGGCACCGGCGCGCGCGACGACTACACGATCCCGTCGCACGTGTCCCGACTGCTTGCCGACGGCGGCAGGCCGGCCAACGTCGTGAATTGCGGCGAGAGCGCATATAGCTTCGACCAGGAAGTCGTGCAACTGGTCACGCTGCTTCAGGAGGGCGTGAGGCCGCGGCTGGTGGTGTTCTACGACGGAGTGAACGATGTCTCGAACGCATTCCAGGACGGCCGAGCCGAGACCGTGAACCAGCACGGCACCATCAGAGCCATGGCGGACGTGGGCGGCGGCGCCATGTTGAGAGAGGGCGCGTATCGGTTCCTACGGGATCGATCGCAGATATTCAGAGCATTTCGCGATTTCCATCGGCTGGCACGCTCGCGATCATCGGCCGTGTACAATCTTTCGGCCCATGCTGTGGGCGACGGCTACGACCTTGCGCGCATCGACTCGCTCGGCGCGCGCGTCGCGGACCATTACGCTGCAATCCACGCGACGTTGGCCGGGCTTGCGCGAGGCTTCGGGTTCGATTACCTGTGCCTCTGGCAACCCAGCATCTTTCTGGACGAGACCCTGACCGAAGAGGAGCGAGGCTACCCCGCGAATGCCCAGGAGAAGCTTCGGCGACTGCATCGCGTGACGCGCCGCAAGCTGCTGGAGAAACGGCTCTACGGTTTCCACGATGTCTCGGATGCGCTCGGCGGGCGAGGCGAAACCGCGTTCATCGACCACTGCCACCTCAGCGAATACGGCAATCGGCTGGTGGCGGAGAGAATCGTGGAACTGTTGGGGCCCGCGGCGCGCAGGTAGTCGGCGGGGTCGGTGTGGCAGAGCTTGCGATCTACTCGGGGCCGTTCGCAGACGATGCAGAAGTGTCGGCCGCGTCGCTTTGGGTGGTATCCGCGTAGAAGATCGGGGAATCGGTGATCATGTCTCTGTCCCCCTCGTAGTTCAGCGTGTATTGGCCCCGCTTCGGCGCTTTCGTCTCGAACGAGCTGTCCGGGTACAGCCTCGCACGCAATAACGCCAGGCGCTTTGCCACGTCGAGGCCCTCTGCGACTCTGTCGGTCTCACGGTACACCGCGATCTGGTCGATGAGAGCGTCTTCGTTGTCCGGATCGAGTCGTTCGGCGCGCTTGAACCACACCAACGCGGAGTCTTTGGCCGGCTCGTGCCACATCCTTTGCGCCCAGAATGTTATGCCGAGCCGGAGATACGACCTGATCGCATTCGGGTTGAGCCTCAGCACCTGCCGGTATTGTTGCTCGGCGGTGACGTAGTTCCATTGCTTATAGTTCCAGTCGGCCGCCTGCTCGTATATCTCGCTGACACGCCTCATCGCCCCCTTGACTCGCGCGGCGTCTTCGGCGACGCCAGCTTCGTTGGCGATCATCGTATACGCGTAAGTCCCTAGCTGTATGGCTGTTGAATCTATCGGGATCATCCACAGCACGGTTTCGGCACGCAGCGCGCACGAATCGAACTCGCCGAGTTCGTAGCACTCGACCTGGGCGAGGCGCCGCAGCGCCAGGACGTCATGCGGGTAGTCGCCGAGGAACTGGCGCAAGTGGTGCGCGGCCTCGTCCATCTTCCCGCGCTGAATAGCCAACTCTGCAAGTTCGGTTCGGCCGGTGCAGCCGATCAGGATGGTCGATATCGCCAGCAATATCCACTTGTACACTGCCATTGTGCTTTCTCTCAAACGGGCCTCTTGTTCTGCGCGACGGGCGAATGTCGTCGGCGCGGCACCGATCACAAACACCCGAAACAGTGCCGATGGTATCTCGTTGGAGGCCCCAGGCGGGTCACTCGGGGCGGCCCGATCCGGCAACGGCGCGAACGCGACACCAGACCATCCGGCGGGGCCGCGGCGAATGAAGTCGCCTCGGCCGGGCCTATCCGCCCAATTCGCCGAACGGCTTCGGCGTGCCGTGGTTGTCGAAACCGAAGACTGTGTCGCCGCCGGTACCCTTCGCCCGGCTGAGACCTCGCCGTGCATGCAAGTACAGTTCGCCGGGGTCGTCAAAGAACGACGGGAAAGTGACCGTCCCGATTGAGAGAGTAGGGCGAACGTCGAGTTCCGAGAACATATCGATCGCGGCAACTTTCTTTCGCAATATCTCGGCGCGCATGAGCGCGAGCGTGAAGTTGACGCCCGTCATCATCCCGGCGAACTCGTCTCCGCCGATTCGGGCGACGGTGTCCGTTACGCGATAGCCCTTCCTGAACACGCCGGCCACTTCCCTGAGGTACTCATCTCGCTTCTCGCGGTCGTCACCGAACGCATCGAGATAGTGGTCCAGGTCGGCGACGATCAGGCTGACGGGGGGCGTCGACGCCTCGCGTTGGCCACCTATGTTGTGCTTCATCCGCACGATCTGCTCGCGCATCGCGTCCTCGAAGAACGCCCGGTTGTAGAGCCCGGTCAGCTTGTCGATGCGGACCAGACTGTCCGCCTCTCGGAACGCCACGAGCCGCACGAGTACCATCGCGACGCGGTGGGAGTGTATCGGCATCTCGAGGAAATACCAGGCGCCTGCATGCAGGAAGTCGATGATGCGGGCCTGCGTGTCCGGTCCGATGATGATGACCACCTCGGCACCCGGGCAGCGCTCTTTGCATGCCGCGATGGATGCGACTCGGTCGTCGACAGTCAACGCGCTGGTGGCGTCGACGAAGATGATCTGGAAATGCTCGTCGAGGTGCTCGCCGACGGTGTCGCCGACTGGCTCGTCGGTGCCGTATTTGGCGCGTTCGAGATAGAACCCCCGCTGCACGTGCACTTGCACGTCGCTCGATTGGAAGGCCTCTTCCAGCGAGTCGGCAACTCCTTCGTCTCCGACGAAGAGCGCCGGATAATCGAACGCGGTCATCGGCTGATTTCGATCGCTCACAGAACCAGTCCCCTTTCTGCTCGGCCCACGTGTTTCTCGGCAGGTTTTATGCGTCGCCTTCGGCAGCGCCGAAACACTCCCGCAGGTATGCCATGCTGCGAGTGGCTGTCTCACGCGGATCGACCGAGAAGTCGAATACCTCTACGGAGACCCACCGCCGATAGCCTATCTCTTTCAGTGCCGCGGCTATCGGCACGAAATCCTGGTCGCCGAACCCCGGGCCTCTGAGGTTCGGGTCGTTTGCATGCACGTGCTCGACCCACTCGCGGCAGTTCCGTATGACGTCGGCTACCGGTACGTCCTCAGACGACATCGCTTTGACGTCCAGGATGATCTTGACGTTGTCGCTGCCGACTTCACCGACGAGGTCGATGGCTTCGGCGGATGTGTTGATGAAGTCGGTCTCGACGGGCGCCAGCGGCTCGAAACAGAGCGTAACGCCACGATCCTCCGCGGCGGGTGCGATCCCTTTGAGCAATTCGACGGTGTAGCCCCACGCTTGCTCGTGCGATACGCCTTCGAGCAGGTCGCGCTGCTTGGGCGAACCGAGTATCATCCGGTCGCCACCAAGGTCGGCGGCACACTCTATCATGTCGATGAAGTAATTCTGAGTCTTCTCCCGAACGGCGGCATCGGGATGCGTGATGTAGAGTCCCTTCGGGCTCACGAGCAACCAGTGTAGCCCGATGATCTCCACACCCGCTTTGGCGGCCGCGTCACGGATGGCGATCCGGTCGTTTGCGGAAATGTCGTTGACCGACTCGGCCAGTTTGAAGGGAGCGATTTCTACACCGTCGTAGCCCACCTCGTGAGCGTAGCCGAATACGTCCTCGATCTTCCAGTCTTCGAACATCTCGTTGCAGATACCGAACTTCATCCGATCCTC
>CAZSJP010000075.1:0-11209 GCA_964606675.1 uncultured bacterium | reverse complement strand
GGGCAAACGATCGGATCGGACAATATGGCGGAAGCCATCCGGCGTGCGCGCAAGCAACTCGTCGGGGATGCGGCGGACAAGCTCGAACGTATCCGCGCGCGTGCTCGTGAAATGGTCCAGAATCACCTGGTCTACGTCGTTCATGGCATCGGCTCCTCTGTCGGGGATGGCTGCGTCCTGGCTATCGACGCCCGTGAAGATACGGGCCATTCGCGGTGCGTCAACCGCCTACCGACCGCCCCGGGTTACGTGCCCGTCCCCGCAGGCGACGCGGGCACGATATACACCGGCATCGGGTCGAGCGCGACGGTCACCCAGCCGTTTGGCGCGTCGGCCTCGACGACGTCCGTCCCTTCGAGTGTCTCACGGTCGGCGGAGTAGAACTCCGGCTTGTGGCCGAGCGGCCTGACGACGCGGACGTTCCGCGACGGGGCCGGAATGGGCATCGTGACGTTCTTGCCGGTAGTCCACGCCGCCAGGCGCGTCTCGGAACCGTTGCTGTAACGATAGACCCTCAGGTCGTCTCCGAGGTCGATTCGTCCCGCCGGCTGGAAGCCGTCAAGCGTGTTCGCCATGACGCTGTAGCTCTCGTGCGCGAGTTTCGGCGCCCAGTCGCGCCGCAGTATGCCGAAGTTGTGCTCGTTGTACTCGCGGTTGTCGCCATCGTCGCGATAGTCGTACCAGCAGATCTTCTGCACGAGGCCGCTCGACCACGCGGCGAGATACAGCCGCGCCAGCATCGCGGCGGCCCACCACTCGCTCGAGCCGAGGTGTCCGTAGTGCGTGGCGTAGCCTATCTCCGTAATCCAGATGGGCTTGACTGCGCCGAAACGGGCCGATAGTGCTGCAAGCTCCAGCAGGTCTCCACAAAGGTCCGTGGCCTCGGGCGCGTGGGGGTATCTGTAGGGGTGGACGCCGATTATGTCGCTGTGCTCCCACCCGCCCTCCTCGAAGACAGCACGGTCGAAGTTCAGGTCGATGAGCGAGGTGTTGCATCCCATCACGTGGCATGTCGGGTCGGCCTCTTTCGCGGCCATCGATCCGGCGACTAGCAGACGCGCGTACTCTCTCGGATTCGGCTCCGGATGCCAGAACACCGGGATGTTGGGCTCGTTCCACATCTGCCAGACGTGCACCCGGTCGCGGAAGTGCTCGACGGTTCTGCCGACGAATCGGCCCCACGCGTCGAGGTCGGGCATGCTGAGGATATCCGGCTCTCCGCTGTCGTCGCTCAAGCTCATGGCCCATGGCGTCCCGTAGCACAGAAGCCCGACCGTCTGAATCCCATGTTCGAGCAGCGTGTCGACACAGCGGTCGTAACTCTCCCACTGCCACTGGTTCTCCGTCGGTTGGACGTGACTCCAGAGGAAGTCGTCGCGGTTCCACCGCACACCGGCTTCTTCGGCGACACGGGCGCCCCGTTCGATGTCTTCCCCCAGTGTCCGGAAGATGCAACTCATCCCGAACGGCGAGTCGTCAAGCTGATGCATGTCGTGTCTCCTGCAAGGTATCGAGTCCGTAGTTGAGACGGATGTCCGCCGCGCGAGACAGGGCGTATGCCCTGGCTGCATCGCGGCCGCCCCGGGGTCTGTGGAGCGGACGACAGACGACGCCTATGGCGCCGTGGGCAGACAAGAACGTCCACGTGCGCGCAGCGCACGACCCTCGCCCTCGTGCCCTCCGGGCAGGTGTCCCTCTCCCAGAGGAGAGGGACGGAACTGTCGCTGCATTCGTGCCCCCGGGAGATTTCGAAGGAATCTCCTAACGTGCGCGCAGCGCACGATGTCAGCGGCCCACGGTCGCAGATACTCCCGCAGTTCCGAAGGAATTGCCAACGTGCCCGCAGGGCACGAGGAATTGGGGCGTAGCTACCAGGTCGAGCATTATCCACCCGTGTGGTGCGGCAACCTCGCGGTCCTCCTGCCATGGCGATCGGACGATTACGTGATCCGACGGCGTCGGCACCGGGCGACGGCCATTTTTCCCCGATGCCCACGCCGCGATTCGCGTTTCGTCGCCGCGTCGGAATCTCAGAACACGGACGTCGTCGCCAATGTCGATCCTGCCTTCAGGCTGGAACCCGTCCAGCGTTGTCGCCATCGTCTTCAGCGCCTCGTAGGCGGGCTTCGGCGTCCAATCGCGCCGGACGATGCCGAAGTTGCACTCCGCGTCTCCCGGATCGGTCCCGTCGTCGCGATAGTCGTACCAGAACACTTTCTGCACCAGACCGCTCGACCATGCGGTCAGGTACGTTCGCATCAGCATCTGGGCGGACCACCACTCCGAGCTGGACGCCGGTCCGTTGTACGTCGGATAGCCTATCTCGGTGATCCAGATGGGTCTGACGCCGCCGAAGCGGTCGCACAGCGCCGCGATATTGCGCATGTCGCCCAACAGGTCCGAGTGTTCGGGCGTGAGCGGTGGCCTGTACGGCTGCACACCGACGACATCGCAGTGCTCCCAGCCGCCCTCGTCGAACAGGGCACGCTGGTATTCGAGATCGACCATCGACATGTTGCATCCGACGACCCAGCAATCGGGGTCGACCGCTTTCGCTGCCTCGTATCCGGCGGCGAGCAAGCGAGCGTACTCCCTCGCGTCGGGCCGTGGGTGCCAGAAGGCATCGCCGTTTGGCTCGTTCCACATCTGCCAGACCCGAATGCGATCGCGATACCTCTCGACCACGGCACTCACGTATTCTTTCCACGCACCGAGGTCGGGCATGCTGACCACGTCCGGTTCCCCATCCGGCGTCTCGGCGCTGGCGGCCCATTTGGCGCTGTATGCGAGTAGGCCCAGGATTTGGACGCCGTGCTCGCGCGTGATGTCGATGGCATGATCGAACTTGTCCCAGCGCCATTCGTCCTTGGTTGGCTGCAGAGGCCCCCAACCGATCTCGTCCCGCGTCCACTTGATGCCGGCGTCGCGCGCCAGGCCCAGAGCCGTCGTCGTCTCGTCGCCATTGGTACGATGGCTTGCGTAGATACCCATCCCGAATGGCAAGGTGTCGAGCTTGTGCATGGTGTCTCCCTGCATCGAGTTCGCTACGTCGGCGCTCGCATCCGTGCCCTCATCCCCGTGCACAGGGGGGGCGATCTGGCGAGATAGGTCGTAGCACGCGACGCCCCTATGCATTACGTGTGATCGTGCATGGCGCCGGCGTATGCCCTGGCTGCATCCATGCCCGCGGGGATTCCGAAGGAATCTCCTAACGCGCGCTAGCGCACGACTCCACCGTCATGCGTCGTGCTCTCCGGGCACGTCTCCCTCGTCTCAGAGGAGAGGGACGGAACTGTCGCTGCATCCATGCCCGCGGAGTTTCCTTCGGAAACTCCCAACGTCGCCGTTAGGCGACGACGAAGAAGGCCGGCGTGGCGTCGAGGTGGGCCATCACCCAGCCGTTCTTCGCGTCGAGAACGTCGGTATCCGCGTCCATTGTGATGTCCGCCTCGGTCAGCACCCAACCGCCGCCGGTCTCCCGCCACGGCTTGACGACCCTGACTTGCGGCGTCGCGACAGGGATCGGCACGGCCACCGACGGCTTCCGCGTGATCTCACTCGTCCGCCACGCCGCAATCCGGACCTCTTCCGAGCCGTTGGGGCTGCCTCTGAAGCGGTACGCCCGTATCTCGTCGCCGAGGTCGATGCGACCGTCGGGAACAAACCCGTCGAGCGTCGTCGCCATGACGCGGTAGCCGTCGTACGGCATCTTGGTCGACCAGTCGCGCCGGACGATGCCGAAGTTGTGCTCGTTGTATTCAGCCTCTCCGCCACCGTCTTGGAAGCAGTACCAGAACAGTTTCTGCGCGAGGCCGCTCGACCATGCCGAGAGGTACGTTCGCATCAGCATGATGGCCGACCACCACTCGGTCGACGCGCGCGGGCCGTGATGCGTCGGGTAGCCTAGCTCGGTGAGCCATACCGGTTTCACTTCGCCATAGCTCGCGCACAGGCCCGCCAGTTCGCGCAACTCGCCCACGAGGTCGGTCGCTTCGGGCGTGTGGGGATAGCGGTACGGATGCACGCCGACGATGTCCGTGTGCTCCCAGCCTCCTTCGTCGAACACCGCTCTGGCGAACGGCGCTTCGAAGCGCGACGTATTCAGGCCGACGATCCAACAGTCGGGGTCGACGGCTTTCGCGGCCTCCGATCCGGCGATGAGCAGTCGCGCGTACTCGGCTGGATTCGGTTCCGGGTGCCAGAATTGCGAGATGTTGGGTTCGTTCCACATCTGCCACACGCGAATCCGGTCGCGGTACCGCTCGACCGCCGCGCTTACGTATTCGCGCCACGCCGAAAGATCCGGCGTGCTCATCACGTCGGGTTCGCCGGCGGGCGTGGTTCGAGAAGCCGCCCAAGGCGCGCAATACGCAAGTAGGCCCATTATCTCGACGCCGTGCTCGCGCGTGGTATCTATCGCATGGTCGAGCCGTTCCCAGTTCCAGGTGTTCGGAGCCGGCTGCAGACCCTGCCAACCGAGTTCGTCCCGCGTCCACTTGATGCCGGCGTCGCGCGCCAGGCCGAGGGCTTTGGTCGTGTCGTCTCCACTGGTGCGATGGCTCGGATAGATGCCCATCCCGAATGGCGAGCTGTCTAGTTCGTGCATTGCGAATCTCCTCGGTTGCCGAATATCCGCAGACGGCCTCTACCAAAACGTCGAGCGGGACCGAGCGGGGCGCAACAGGGCACGCACGTCGTTCTGTGAAGTGTGGTAGTCCTACCACACTTGTGCACGGCTTTGCACCGATCGTCCGACGTTTCCGTCTCAAGGAGAAGGGCAAACGGTCGCTGCATCCGTGCCCCCGGGGATTCCGAAAGAATTTCCTAACGTGCGCCTCAGCGCACACCGCCGCAACTTAGGGCGCTCGGCGGGGCAAGTTGCTCCATTTGGGGGCGCCACGGTCTGCCGCGACGCCCGCGCGACCTGGTCACAGCCCCGCATGAGCGCTGTGGCTCGGTCGCTGAGTCTGTCGACGATTTCGGCACACGGTTTGCATCCTATCCGGAATGGGCAACGAAACGAGTCGTGTTTCCGCCGGGCCGGCACGTGCTCCCCGGCGGCATGCAGAAGGGATGAACCAGATGCCGCGCCTGATGCTTCTTCTTTCGGCTATCGTCGTGCTGTTCGCCGGCGCCTGTTCGATTAACTCGCCGCTCGACGCCGACGATGACGCCATCGAATCCGTGGCCATTCCGCCCGAAGCGATCCCAGGGGGACCGTATTCCGGCGAGCCGGACGAGGAACTGACGCTCACCGGCGGCGGCCGGGACATCGACGGATACCTCATCGCGTACGAGTGGGACTTCAACGACGACGGTGTATTCGACTGGGGGTCGGCGCGGACCGGACAGACTGCGACGACGTACCGGAACGAAGGCACGTACACCGCCAGGTTGCGCGTCACTGATGATGCAGGCAACAGCGCCACCGGCACAGCCGTCGTCACGATCCGCCCGCCGGCGTCAGACTGACGGCTCGGTGGCCGAATCGGCGCGCCTCGCGGCCCGACTTGAGCCGCCTCCCGAAAGCCGCACCGCCTCGCCCGCTTTGCGCACGCGTCATCTCTCCGTATATTTTCTGGTCACGCACGAATGCTGTGTGTCAGGACGTGGGGCAGTAGCTCAGATGGGAGAGCGCTTCCCTCGCACGGAAGAGGTCGGCGGTTCGAATCCGCTCTGCTCCACCACGTTCATCCGCCGACGAGTCGATTGGCGGCCGTTTGCTTGACGGTCGTAACTCCTTTGCGGCGATGAGGATGGCCAGACCCTGCGCAGCGGATGTCCGCTGAACCCCGCCAGGACCGGAAGGTAGCAACGGTAGGCGATCGCATCCGGGTGCCGCAGTCGGTCTGGCCTTCCCCGTCGCCGCACGTCTTCCGATCTTCCGTTTCGGGTGTGGTTCCGCGTTGCCAACTCGACCCCAGAGTTGAGGTCCGGATATGACCGACCAGCGCTACCAGGTGCTCGCCCGCAAGTGGCGCCCACAGACGTTCTCTGAAGTTGTCGGGCAGTCGCACGTCACGCGCAGCCTCGCCAACGCGGTTACCAATGAGCGCGTCCATCACGCATATCTGTTGTGCGGGCCGCGCGGCGTCGGCAAGACCACCATCGCACGCATTCTCTCGAAGGCGCTCAACTGCGCCGAGGGGCCGACGGCCGAGCCGTGCCTTGAATGCGCCTCGTGCCGCGGCGTAGCACAGGGATCGAGCATGGACGTCCTGGAGATAGACGGGGCGTCCAACAACAGCGTCGAGCAGGTGCGGGACCTCCGCGAGACCCTCGGATATGCCCCGGCGGAGAGCCGATTCCGCATCGTCATCATCGACGAAGTTCACATGCTCTCCCGAGCGGCGTTCAACGCTCTGCTGAAGACGCTTGAAGAGCCGCCTCCGCACGTGGTGTTCATCTTCGCCACCACCGACGCGAACAAAGTTATCCCCACCGTGCAGTCCCGCTGCCAGCGGTACGACTTCCATAGGCTCTCCGTCGCCGACATCCGAACGCAGTTGGCGCACGTTGCCGAAGCTGAAGGCGTGCTGGTGGAGCCGGGTGGCCTCGATCTTATCGCTCAGCGTGCCGATGGCGCGTTGCGCGACGCCGAAAGCCTTCTGGATCAGGTGTCCGCCGCAACGGACGGGCCGGTAGACGCGGCGAGAGTGGCCGATCTGATCGGCGCGGTCGAGCGCGGTGTGTATCTTGAACTTATGCGGGCGGTTGCGGATCACGACGCGGCCGCGGCGCTCGGTGTGGTCGCCGAAGCCACCAGCCGCGGCAGAAGTTCCTCTGAGTTTGTCGGCGGGCTGATGCTGCACCTGAGGCACCTGCTTGCGTGCCGCGTGGGCGCGGAATCGGCCCTTATCGAGCTTGAGCAGGAAGACAAGGCTCTGCTTGCGGAGCAGGCAGGCAGTTTCGCCGAACGCGACCTTCTTCGGATGCTCAATGCCGTCGCGGACGCCGAGTCCAGTCTGAGCACCAGTGCCGCGCCGCAAGTGCGCGTCGAACTGGCGATCCTCAAGATGGCCTACATGGAGAACACGGTAGAGCTTTCCGACCTGATGGCGCAGTTGGAGAAGATCGCAAGCGACACGCCGGCGTCCGCTCCGCCTGCGAAGGCTCGCGCTCCAGCGCCGGAATCAACGCCGGGACCGGCGGCGGAGACGACCTCGGACCCGGAAGACAGCCTCGAGCAGCCCCTTGCGCCCGAGCCTGTCGATCCGGGCCCGGAGCCACCCGCGGAAGCAGAGCCGGCCGCCATTGAGAAGCCCGCGCCTCGCGCACACCCCGAGGAACGGACCAGCATAGCGGTGCTGAGCGCTCGGTGGCCGGAAATCGCCACGGAACTCAAGGACAAGGGCCTTCCGGCGTGGATAGATAGCCAGGTCCGCCCGGCGTCCTTCGAGGACGGCGTTCTGAGTCTCGTGCTGAAGGATCAGTTCCACGCAGACAGGCTGCGCAAGAGCCAGGACACGGTCCTACCCGTGATTCGAGCGCGCTTCCCGGACGTTCTAACTCTCGACGTGCGAATAGAGGACGCCTCGGCCCGCGAGGCGAAGTCCCGCTCGGGCGGCCAACAGCAGAGCGCCCTCCTCGACGCCATAGTAGATGAGGAGCCGATCGTCGGCAAGCTGATCGAGGGTCTTGGCTTACGTCTGGAGCGGAGCCAATCGCCCTGAGCTTGCGTTGCTGGAGGAACTATACACGCGTCACGGAGTCGCTATGTTGGGATTGGACAAGCTGGGGAACCTGGGCGAGCTGATGCGCGGTGCGAAGGAGCTGCAGGGCAAGCTCGAGGAAGCGCGGCAAGTGCTTGCTGGGAAGACTGTCACGGGCGAGTCCGGCGGCGGCATGGTTCGCGTGACGGCTACCGGAGCCAACGAGATCGTCCGGATCGAGATAGACCCTGCCATCAGCACCGATGGAGACCGAGACATGCTGCAGGATCTCATCGTTGCTGCGACCAATCAGGCGCTTGCCCGTTCGCGTGAGCTTGCGCAGGAGGAGTTCGGCGGCCTTTTCGGCGGGATGATCCCACCGGGGCTCGCCGACATAGGCAACATCATCAACCCGGGGAGCTGACCCATGGCAGGGGTACTTGAGCGGGCCGTTCGCCAATTCACCAGATTGCCGGGTGTGGGTCGAAGGACCGCTCAGCGCTACGTGTTCCATCTTCTGCGCGCCGACGCGGAACAGGCACAGGCGCTGTCCGATGCCGTCGAGGCGCTGCATCGCGACATCAAGCCGTGCAGCGTGTGTTGTCGGCTGACCGAAGGCGATCCGTGCGACGTGTGCTCCGACCCTCGGCGGGAAAATGACACGATATGCGTCGTCGGGGAGAGCAGCGACCTCGAAGTGATCGAGTCGAGCGGCAAGTATCGTGGCAAGTACCACGTTCTGGGCGGCCTGCTGAGCCCGGCGGCCGGCATCGGCCCGGAGCATCTCTCGGCGGCATCTCTGGTCGAGCGAGCCAAAGATTGCCCCGGAGAGATCATATTCGCGCTCAGCGCCAGCGTCGAAGGCGACACCACGGCGCTATACCTGACGAGGCTGCTCAAGCCCACTGGTGCGCGCGTCACGAGCCTGGCACGGGGGCTGCCCGCCGGGGGATCGCTCGACCACGCCGACAAGGTGACGGTCGGACTCTCCCTTGACGGCAGAGTAGAACTATAGAGAGTATTATTGGGTTCCTTGGCAGACGACACGATTCTGATCGGGCGACAGTCCTTCACCGAGCAATCTATGAGCGAAATCGCACGCAGCAAGTGGAGCGAGTTGAATACATTCGCCAATCGGCTGACAATGGCCCGAATTCTGCTCGTACCCGTGTTCGTTGCCTGTTTCCTGTCTGCGAGCTGGGGGCTGCGGGTTGTGGGTCTGGGCGTCTACATCCTCGCCGCTATCACCGATTGGTGGGACGGCCACTACGCGCGCAAGAACCACACCATCACTGCCACTGGGAAGTTCCTCGATCCCCTCGCCGACAAGCTGCTGACGACTGCCGGCATGCTCGCCGTCGCCTACGAACTCCGCAGCGTTGCCATGCTGGCGATGGCGCTCGTCATCGTTGCACGCGATCTGAGTCTTACTCTGCTCAGAGTGCGGGCTTCGCGCAGAGGGCAAGTCTTCGAAACGTCGTGGCTCGCCAAGCTGAAGACCTGGGTGCAGTTGGTCGAGATCTCCACCATAATCACTGTATGGACCGCCTACACGATCGGTCTCGAATTCGGCGTATGTACAGATTGCATCGCCAGGACGACTCTGGCGACGATCTTCAACGTGACGATAGCCCTGACAGCCGCGCTGGCGGTGATATCGGGCGGACAATACATGATGGCATCCAAGGAAGAGAAACGTGCCGAGTAGCGGGCGTGGCGCGGCCGAGGCCGACGGTCCGGGCATTCTGAAGCGTTCGGTCACGAGGATAGGGGCGACGGCACTGGGGCTGGGATACTCTCCCCTGGCTCCGGGAACAGCGGGGACCCTACTACCCTTCGCTGCCCTTCTGATCGCGGGCGTCCCCGACACGTGGGTTCTGGTCGCGGCAGCGATGGCCGTGTACGCCATCGGCGTTCCACTCTCGACGTGGGGCGAGGCCGTGTGGGGCGGCGAGGACCCGGGGCAGATCTGCATCGACGAGGTCGCGGGCTATCTTGTCGCCGTCGCCTTGGTGCCGGCACATTCCGAGACGGCGATGCTCGTCGCCGCATTCTTCCTGTTCCGGTTGTTCGACATCGTGAAGCTGCCGCCCGCGAGGCTGACCGAACGACTGCCACGGGGATGGGGCGTCATGACCGACGACGTCGTGGCCGGCCTACACACCAACATCGTCCTGCAGATCGCCGCGCGGCTCGATTGGCTGTAGCCGGCGGCGCCAACCGCCTCGGAGGCGAAGAACAATGCCAGTGGAGCGCCTACCTGCCGAGATCGTCACCGTCGGGAACGAGATTCTCTCGGGTCGCACAGTCGACACGAACGCGGCGGAGATATCGCAAGGCCTGGACGTCTTGGGCATTCCGGTGGCACGGGTGACCACAGTAGGAGACGACGCGGACGACCTGGCGGCTTCATTTGCCGCGGCCGCCGCGCGTGCCCGCGTGGTGATCGTCACGGGCGGACTGGGGCCAACGCACGACGACATAACCCGCCGCGTCTTCTGCGATTTCTTCGGAATGGGCCTTCGCCACGATACCGACGTGCTGGCCAACATCGAGCGTCTCTTCGAGCGGCGAGGGCGCACTCTGACCGACCGCAACATCGATCAGGCTAACGTTCCCGAAAGAGCTGAAGCTCTCATGAACCCGATCGGAACCGCGCCCGGAGTCTATCTGGAGGACGGCGATCGGCACTGGTTCGTGCTGCCGGGCGTCCCACGCGAGATGAGGGGGTTGCTCGCGGCGGAAGTGATGCCTCGTTTGAAGCGTCTGGCCGGAGCGATGGCCATCGCTCGCAGGGACCTATACGTAGTCGGCCTGCCGGAGTCCCGCCTGATGGATAGGATCGCCGGCGTCGACGGCCTGGAGTCGGTCGCGTCGCTGCCCGACGAGAAGGGCGAGGTGACTTTGCGAATATCGGTCGCCGCGGAAATCGAAGATGCGGCCCGCGCACGTGCCGACGCTATCGAGGCGGCTCTGCGGGAGCGGCTCGGCGAGCGAATCTACGGAGCCGATGGCGACACACTGGAGAGCGTCGTTGGGGGGTTGTTGCGCGCTGCCGGATCGACCATCGCGGTCGCCGAGTCGTGCACGGGCGGCCTTCTTGCGTCCCGGCTGACGGATGTCCCGGGTAGCTCCGACTATTTCACGATGGGGCTGGTGACGTACGCCAACCAAGCCAAGATCGCGCTGCTCGGGGTGCCTCGCGGCAAGCTGGAACGCCGCGGAGCCGTCAGCAAGGAAGTCGCCGTCGCCATGGCTCGTGGCGCTCGCTCGCAGGCGAAGTCCGACCTGTCCGTCGCTCTCACTGGGATCGCAGGCCCGGGGGGCGGAACGGCTGAGAAACCGGTCGGTCTGGTGCACATCGCCCTCGCCCACGCCGATGGCGAAGACGCCGCCGAGTTCCGCTTCGGCGCCGAGCGGCTCGTCAACAAGCAGCGCGCGGTTCAGACGGCGCTCGACATGGTGCGTCGCCACCTGCTCGCTCGTCGCCAAGCCGCCTCGGACTAGATGTGATGTGTCATGACGTTGTCCTCACCACGTGCACCGGCGAACGTACG
>CAZSJP010000074.1:0-11211 GCA_964606675.1 uncultured bacterium | reverse complement strand
AAGCCAGGTTGAACCCGCGCTCGAACGCGAACATCAGCCCGCAGACGATGAAGACGGCCATCACCGCCAGATGGAAGATGAAGATGACCATACTGACGCGAACGGACTCCTTCAGGCCCCGGTTGTTCAGCGTGTAGAGGAGGATCACGGGGTTCATCATGACGACGACGGTCGACGGAAGGATCGGGCTGAGGATCAGCGCGATCACCGTGGTAGCCATCACTGTGCGGAGAACGCTCCAGCGCTCGGACCACATCACCCACAGGCCGAATCCCAGCGACGGCGCCGCGGAGAAGACCACGCCCACCTGCGTGCCCATGGCCGCGGCCCACTCGGTCAGCGCCATCACGTAGTGGCTGAACGACAACTGGCTGACGATCCCGGTCGCGACGTAGCTGACGGAAGTGATTATGCCGACGACGGCCGAGAGCGCCATGGACGACACCGGCATCTTCTGCAGCGCCGTCCGAATCATGTTGTACGTTCCGCCGTTGCTCATCGTCATGAGCACGGCTTCGACGTAGAGCGGGGCGAGTACGAACAGGAGCGCATAGAGGCCGATGATGAACAGCGGACTGGCGTAGCCGACGCCGGCTGCAATCAGAAGCCCGGAAGCGTAGAAGAGACTTGTGAGCGGATCGGGGCCGATCAGGAAGAGACCGCCGCGCCAGGATATCTTCTTCTCCGGCGCGGGCACCACACCTGCCTCGGTCATTGACGAAGCCCCGTTTCTGGAAGTCGACTAAGTGCGGCGCATCGGACCGACGCTCGGAAACGTGTCGGAAGAGCCCGATGCCTGCTGTGGCCATTGGCCTATTAGGGTACCGCAGTCGATGACATGGGTCAACGCCTGCAATTCGGTCCCGAGAGCGTAAGGTGCAGGGTTTCACCGCGCGGACGGCGTGTTATATTATGCCTCTGGCGCAGACGGGTCGGCCCGACCGCCCTGCTACGCCCCATAGGCCTGACAAGTCATTTGAAACATATGTAGTTACAACTTGGGAGAGAAGCTGAGCCATGGCTGCACAGCAGAACCGCATGATCCTGAGTGAGTGCGAAGTGCCTGGCATAGAGAAGCTCGACGTCGCCAGAGAGCGTGGCTATTACACCGCGCTTCGGAAGGCGCTGACCGAGATGACCCCCGACGACGTGATAGAAGAGGTCTCGAAGTCGGGCCTGCAGGGGCGTGGGGGAGCGTGGTTCGGCACCGGCATGAAGTGGTCGTTCATGCCCAAGGAGCCGAAGGAGGGTGTCGACTCATATCTTTGCGTCAATGCCGACGAGAGCGAGCCCGGCACGTGCAAGGATCGGTACCTGATCGAGAGCAACCCCCATCTGCTCCTCGAAGGGATGATCATTGCCGCGTACGCGATCCGCGCCCGGGTCGCCTACATATACATCCGAGGCGAAATGTGGGAGGGCATGTTGGGGCTCGACCGCGCCATCGCGGAACTCTACGACGCCAACCTTTGCGGCGAGAACATACTCGGCACCGACACCGAGGTCCAGGTCTACACCCATCCGGGAGCCGGCGCGTACATCTGCGGCGAAGAAACCGCCCTGATGGAATCGCTTGAAGGCAGGCGCGGATATCCGAGGAACAAACCGCCGTTCCCAGCGGCCTACGGGGCGTTCGGCCACCCGACGACGGTCAACAACATCGGCACGTGCGGCTACGTACCGGGCATCGTCAACGACGGCGCCGAGAAGTTCAAAGCGATAGGCGACCCCGACTTTCCGGGCACCCTGATATTCCAGGTGAGCGGACACGTGAAAGAGCCGGGCCTCTACGAATGCGAGCTTGATGTTACGCTCGACGATCTGATCGAGCTTGCAGGCGGCATGAAAGAGGGTCGACGGCTCAAGGGCGTCATTCCGGGCGGCACTTCGATGCCGATCCTCACGCCGGACGAAACGAGCGTGCTGATGTCGCCGAAATCGTTCATGCCGCGCGGCGATATCAAGAGCGGAGTTGGGTCGGCCGCCGTGATCGTATTCGACGACACGACCGACGTGCTCGACCTGGCGTTGAACATGATGACGTTCTACAAACACGAGTCGTGCGGGCAGTGCACTCCGTGCCGAGAGGGCGCGAAGTGGATATTCGACATCATCGGCAGGCTGCACGCAAGGCAGGCGCGAGCCGGCGACGTCGACCTGCTTGAGGACGTGCTGCTCAACATCGGCAACATAGATAAGTTCGAGTTCAACAAGACGATATGCCTGTTCGGGGTGTCATACGGATGGCCGCTGACGATGATGCTGCGCAAGTTCCGTTCCGACTTCGAAAAGGCCGAGGCCGAGAGCACGGCACCCCCGTTGCCGCGGGCTGCGCCGACGCCTATTCTTACATGATTGCAGGGCCGCCGTAAGCTCTCGGGCCCTGCCGTTCATACGGGGATGGCGATGGGCTTGCCGGCCGACGTAGCGAGTCGGAAGAACGCTAATCCGCTTGGGTTTTGTCGAGGTGAAGTGGACATGAGGACTGTATGCCTACGCTGACAATAAACGGGCAGGAGGTGACGGCCGAGCCCGGCACCAACCTGATCGAAGCCTCGAGGCTCGTCGGCGCCGTTGTCCCACACTACTGCTACCACCCGGCCCTCAGGGTCGTCGCCAGCTGCAGAATATGCCTGGTCGAGGTGACGCAGGAAATGCGCGGCAGGTCGCGTACTAGTCTGATGACGGCGTGCAATACCAACGCCGCCGACGGGATGGTGGTTGAGACCGATTCGCCCGCGGTGAAGAAGGCGCGCGGCGACGTCATGGAATTCCTGCTCATCAACCATCCCATAGATTGCCCCGTATGCGATCAGGCAGGCGAATGAAAGCTACAGGATTACGCCCGCAAGCACGGTCTCCCGTCGAGCCGTTTCGGTGAAACGAAACGCTTCGTCCACGCGAAGAAGCTCGGCTCCGGCATTCGTCACTACGCGAACCGATGCATACTCTGCGACCGGTGCGCACGTTTCCTGAACGAACATCCGGGCACGAGCGAGCTTTGCGTCTCCAACATGGGCAACAACAACAGGATCACGACCGTTCCGGGGAAGCCTATCGACAACCCGCTCGCGAAGAACATCGTGGACCTTTGCCCCGTCGGCGCACTCCTCGACGAGGATTTCCTGTTCAAAGCGCGCGTGTGGAACCTCACCCCGATGCCGTCGATAGACCCGACGGATGCACTGGGGGCCAACACGTATCTGGACGTGAAAGACAACGAAGTCCAGCGCACGAGGCCGCGCGGGAAAGACGGCGTCAACGGCTTCTTCATCTCCGACGCCAGTCGTGCGACCTACAAGGTGCTCCGCGACTCGGAGCGGCTTGAGAACCCGGTACGCCGGGAGAACGGCGAACTGGTCGAGATAGACGTGGACGATGCCGTCTCAACGGTCGGCGAGAAGCTTTCCGCCGCTGCGGGTAGCTCGGCGGTGCTCGTGTCGACACACGCGACGATCGAGGAAATGAACGCGGCGAAAGACCTTGCGGAGGCCCTCGGCACCGACAAGGTCGGCTTCGTACCGAACGAGCACGTCGAGGACAGGCAGGAGTTCCCCGGCGGGTTCGTCATCGAGGGCGACAAATCGCCGAACACGGCCGGGGCGAAGAACCTGCTCGGCAAGAGCTTAGACGATCTCGGCATCGACGAATCGACCGCCGTCGTGCTCGTCGTGAACCCCTCCACCGACCGCGGCAATATCTCCGAAGATCATCTGGCTACTATCCGCCGGGCAGCGTTCGTTGCCGCCGTAGACGTTCTGGCGAGCCCGCTCGCAAACAGTGCGGACCTCGCCCTGGCGGGGCGAATGTGGGCCGAGAAGTCGGGCACGTTCGTCAACTCGCTCGGTGCCGAGCAGTCGTTTGCCGCAGCGGTCGTCGGTCCGGGCGGCACGCGAGACGAAGTCGAAACCCTCCGCGCGTTGATAGACTTCGTCGGCGCGGCGACGGAAGCTACAGGAGCCACGGCGTGATCAGTCAGGCGCAACTTGTCGTTTCTCTCGTGCTCGCACTGCTCGTGTTCGTCGCGCTGCTCACGGGCAGCGGGATCATGACGTTCTATGAGCGCAAGGTTGCCGCGTGGATACAGAACCGCTACGGCCCGAACCGCGTTGGCCCGAAAGGCTACCTCCAGTTCATGGCCGACGGGCTGAAGTTCTTCATGAAAGAGGACGTCGTTCCGGCGTACGCCGACAAACCGCTCTTCATTCTGGCGCCGGCGCTGATCATGATTCCGGCTCTGGTGTTGTTCAGCGCTATCCCGATCGGCATGAGCTTCGCCTGGAACGGTGAGATCATAAATCTGCAGGTGGCGGATCTGGACGTCGGCGTGCTATTCGTGCTTGCGGTTGCGAGCCTCGGCGTCTACGGCATCGTGCTCGGCGCGTGGTCGGCGAACAGCAAGTACCCTCTCCTCGGCGGCATCAGGGCGTCGGCGCAGATGATTAGCTACGAGCTTGCGATGGGGCTTTCCCTCGTGACGGTCGTGCTCATCAGCGCTACCACCGGCGAGAGCGGCTTCAGCCTGCGCGGGATAGTGGAGCATCAGACCGGCTACTGGTTCGGCGTCATCCCCAAATGGAACGCGTTCGCGAACCCGGTTGCGTTCTTCATCTATCTGGTCACGATGTTCGCCGAGACGAATCGCTTGCCGTTCGACTTTGCGGAGGCCGAGCAAGAGCTCGTCGGCGGGTATCACACCGAGTACAGCTCGATGAAGTTCGCCATGTTCATGCTTGGCGAATACGTCAATATGATCACGCTGGCGATGTTGATGGTTGTGTTCTTCCTCGGAGGTTGGCACGTTCCGTTCATCGACCAGATACCTTCCGAGGCTCTCCGGGTCGTTGTGAGCGTGGGTGCGTTCACGCTCAAGACGCTGTTCTTCTGCTTCTTGTACATCTGGATTCGGTGGACGTTGCCGCGTTTGCGCTACGACCTGTTGATGGTGTTGAGCTGGAAGGTCCTGCTGCCGCTTGCGTTGGCCAACTGCCTCGCAACGGCGCTCGTGATCGCGTTTGCGTGAGAGGTTACCCGGCATGGCAGCCAAAGTGAGCAAAGTGACTCGCCCCGAGAAGTTTACTCTCGGGGAGCGACTCTACGTCCCCGCCGTACTGCATGGCATGTGGATGACGCTCAAACACATATTCGGTGAGCGGGTCACGCTCCAGTATCCGGATGAGGAGCATGCGGTGCCGGCGATATATCGCGGCGTGCACAGGCTCAACAAGGACGAAGACGGCCGCGTCAAATGCGTAGCATGCGAGATGTGCGCAGCCGCTTGCCCCGCCCACTGCATCACGATCAAGGCCCACGAGGTCGACTGGCCGGGCAGAGACAAGGCTCCCAAGACATTTGAAATAGACGAGCTTACGTGTATTTCGTGCGGATTCTGTGTCGAGGCTTGCCCCGAAGACGCGATTCACATGACGAGCCACTATCACATGATCTCGCGGACCCGCGACGAATTGGTCTTCGGGCTGGACAAGCTTCTGCAGATATACGACGAGACCAAGGATCAGCCGACGCTCCGTGGTGTCGACTTCGGCGACCAGAATCATCTGTCGAAGCGATCCCACGGACCACAACCGGCGGCGACCGAGGAGGTCCGGCAGATGGCCTATCCCGTGGTCGGCGTCGTGACGAAAGAGGACGACGTCCGATGACGTCCCACACCGTTCGCGACGCGTTCTCGGCCGAACCAGGTCCGCGCCGTCATCTGGAAACGCTGCTGTACCAAGGAGGCATTTGTTAATGACCTCGGTGTTGTTCTACGTGCTCGGGGTGGCCGCGGTACTCTGCGGGCTGGCGATGGTGCTGGCGCGCAACCCGGTCTATGGCGCCGTGTTCCTAATCGGCTGCATGATCGCCATCGCGGGTGAGTTTCTCGTGCTGGACGCGCCGCTCCTCGCTGCGCTGCAAGTGCTGGTGTACACTGGCGCGATCATGGTCCTGTACCTGTTCGTCATCATGCTGCTGAACCTCGGGCGCGACCCCGGCTTCACGTGGTGGAAGAGTTGGCGGACCTACACCGCCTTCGCACTGACAAGCGGCCTCGTGTACGTGCTCGTCCAGTCGGCGTGGCGCATAATAGGCCGCGGAGCCGGGTTCGGTGACTCGCAAGTCACCAGAATCGGCAGACTGCTGTGGGGCCATCCAACGTATCTGTTCCTTGTTGAGACACTCGCCGTCCTGCTTCTGGCCGCGGTCATCGGCGCGGTCTATCTCGGACGCGGCCTCAGCGAGCGCGAGGAGGCTGAAATCGCCAAAGAGACCAGTCCGAGCGATCTGCCGGAGGGCGCCGCATGATACCGACAGAACACGTGTTTGTGTTGGCCGTAGTCCTTTTCGCCATCGGCTCCGCCGGAATGCTGATCCGTAGGAATGCGATCGTGATGCTCATGTCGGTCGAGCTGATGCTCAACGCCGCCAACGTCGCACTGGTCGGGTTTGCTCGATCGCACGGGGACATCGGCGGGCAGGTATTCGTGATCTTCATCATGACCGTCGCCGCCGCCGAAGTCGCTATCGGGCTTGCGCTGCTCGTGACGATATACCGTACGAAGCGAACTGTCGACACCAATCGCATAGACTTGCTCCGCTGGTAGCCGCCATATAGAGGCGGCGCGCCGGCGCGCGCGAGGGGTTTATCCGGATGCAGGCTGCAATCACGCTCATTCCACTGTTGCCGTTGGCCGCGTTCACGGTCAATATCTTCTTCGGTAGGAGACTCAAGGGCACTAGCGCATACCTGGCTATCGGCGCGATTCTCTCGTCGTTCGCCATCAGCGTTGCGGTGTTCTTGCGAATCCTCTCCGATCCGGCTCCGATCGCTGCGCCGCTATTCGACTGGATCACCGTCGCCGACCTCTCGGTGACGATGGGATTCATGGTCGACCGGCTCACCGCGATCATGCTGCTTGTGGTCACCGGCGTCGGCTCGCTGATTCACATCTACAGCGTCGGGTACATGCACGGCGATCCACGCTTCAGCCGTTTCTTCGCGTATCTGAACCTGTTTGCGGCAATGATGCTCGTGCTGGTTCTCGGCGACAACTTCCTTGCCATGTTCCTAGGCTGGGAAGGCGTGGGCCTGTGCTCTTATCTGCTTATCGGGTTCTGGTTCGAGAAGCCCTTCGACGAGGGAACGACCAACGACGCCGCGCGCAAGGCGTTCGTGGTCAACCGCATAGGCGATTTCGGATTCCTGCTCGGCGTGATGCTTATCTGGACCACGTTCGGAGGCATCGGCTACGCCGAGGTGCAAGGGTCGATCACGAATTCGGCCGCCGCGGGCGTGCTCCCTGTCGCCATTATGACGGCGATCGGACTTCTCCTGTTCCTCGGCGCAACGGGCAAGTCGGCTCAGATTCCGCTGCACGTGTGGCTTCCCGATGCCATGGCCGGCCCGACGCCTGTCAGCGCGCTCATACACGCCGCGACCATGGTTACGGCGGGAGTGTACATGGTCGCGCGATGCCACTTCATCTTCGACGTGGCGCCTATCGCGCAGAACGTTGTGCTCTGGGTGGGCGCGCTCACGGCGCTCTTCGCGGCCACGATGGCCGTCGCACAGAACGACATCAAGAAGGTGCTCGCATACTCGACCATCAGCCAGCTCGGCTACATGTTCATGGGCGTCGGTGCAGCAGCGTACGCAGCCGGAATCATGCATCTCATGACTCACGCGTTCTTCAAGGCGCTGCTGTTCCTCGGCGCGGGCGCCGTGATACACGCACTCAACGATGAGCAGGACATAAGCCGCATGGGCGGCCTGAGAAAGAAGCTGCCGACCGTATATTGGCCGTTCGTCCTCGGATCGCTCGCGTTGGCCGGGTTCCCGCTGACCGCTGGCTTCTTCTCCAAGGACTCGATACTGGCGGGAGTGTTCTCGGGCGGCCATTTCGTACCGTGGGCGCTGGGAGTGGCGACAGCCGGGCTGACGGCATTCTACACCTTCCGACTCGTGTTCCTGACGTTCTTCGGCGGTTACCGCGGCACTGTCGACCATCCCCACGTTCCCGCCAAGTCGATGGCGACGCCGCTGGCGATCCTTGCGGTCCTCAGCCTGATCGGCGGCTACTTCGAGGTGCCGTTCCATCTGGTCGGTGCGTTCTCCGGATTCCTCGCACCGGTTGTCGGCCCGAACCCACTGCACCTGACCGTGGGCGCAGAGGTCGGGCTGATGGCCGTGACGCTCACGTTGATCGCAGTCGGCATATTCGGTGCGTGGAAGCTCTACGCCGCAAGAACGGTCACCGAAGTGGAGATCGCGGAAGAGCCCACCGGCATCATGCGCGTACTGCGCGATAGGTGGTACGTCGACGAACTCTACGACTTGACGATAATCCGACCGCTCAAGTGGGTATCGAGCGCGGTGCTCTGGCGCGTTGTGGACAACGGCATCATACATGGGTTCGTGGTGCAGTTCTGCGGCGGATACTTGTGGAAAGGCGTTGGGTTCGTGACCAGTTTCTGGCACACCGGGCGCGTCGGATCTTACGCATATGGCATGATCGGCGGCGTGCTGCTCCTGCTGTACATGATTCTGGGGTAGACCGGTCGCCGCACTCGGTCGAGACGCCATCCCTCGCGTTTCGTACGTTGACGAGGCGGCCCTGAAAGCAAGCGAGGACGAGGCACCTACATGACACTGACCATCCTCATATTTCTCCCCATCGTCGCCGCGCTTGTCGTCGGCCTCCTGCCGGAGAAGCAGAAGGATCTGGTGCGCAACACCGCCATGATCCTCTCGCTGGCGGTCTTCGGATTCTCAGTCGGGACGTTCGTGCGATTCGACACGACCAGTTCGGCGATGCAACTCGTCGAGCGCGTTCCATGGATCGAAAGTCTGGGAATCAGCTACCATCTCGGTGTGGACGGCCTGAGCATCTACCTCATCTTGCTCACGACTTTCCTGACGCCGCTCGGGATATTCGCTTCGTACCGCGGAATCACCCAGCGCGTTCGCCTCTTCAACTCGATGATGCTCCTGTTGGAAGCGGGGATGCTCGGCGTGTTCCTCGCGCAGGACCTGATCCTGTTCTACATGTTCTGGGAGCTGATGCTGATCCCGATGTATTTCATCATCGGGATATGGGGCGGCGAGAATCGGCTCAAGGCTACGTTCGTGTTCGTGCTCTACACGATGGTTGGATCGCTGCTGATGCTAGTCGCGATGGTCTCGCTGGCGATCATCAATGCGCAGAATCTGGCGTACGAATCGGGCGCAGCGTATCTGGGTTTGCTGTCGTTCGACCTCGCCGACATCAACGCGGGTCTCCTCACGTATACTCAGCAGATGTGGTTGTTCGGAGCCTTCTTCCTGGCGTTCGCGGTGAAAGTACCGCTGTTCCCGCTGCACACGTGGTTGCCGTTGGCGCACACCGAAGCGCCGACCGCCGGCTCGGTCATCCTTGCCGGCGTGCTGCTGAAGACGGGCGGCTACGCGATCATCCGTTTCTGCCTGGGGCTGTTCCCGCAAGCGGCGCAGGCTTTTGCTCCGGCGGTCTGCGTTCTAGCAGTGATCGGAATCGTCTACGGCGCCCTGTTGTCGTTCGTGCAAGACGACCTCAAGCGGCTTGTGGCGTATTCGTCTGTCAGCCACATGGGGTTCATCATACTCGGCATATTCTCGTTCACGTCTCAGGGCATGACCGGCGGCGTCATCCAGATGATCAACCACGGGATATCCACCGGCGGATTATTCCTCTGCGTCGGCATGCTGTATGAGCGTTCTCACACGCGGAAGTTCAGTGAGTTGGGTGGCGTGGCAACCGCCATGCCGGTGTATGCAGGCATGTTTCTCGTTATCACGCTATCGTCGGCGGCCTTGCCCGGCCTGAACGGTTTCGTGGGCGAGTTCCTGACGCTGATCGGCGCGTTCTCGAACGAGGCGACAAGGTGGTTCGCCGTCGTCGGCGCCACCGGCGTGATTCTGGCAGCCGCCTATCTGCTGTGGATGTTCCAGCAAGCCATATACACCACCAAACCGGGGGTCTGGCCGGCGCGCGACTGGTTGGACGTCAACCTACGCGAGATAGGCGTGCTCGTGCCCATCATCGTGATTGCGATATGGATGGGCGTATATCCGAAGCCCGTTCTCCAGCCCATGGAGTTGGCCAGCGAGAGGATAATCGCCGAAATGAAAATCAGTTCGTCGCCCGCTCCGGCCTCACCGGCCGAGCCAGTACTCTCGGCAGTAGATCAGGTCGCCCCGGTTCCGGGAGCCGACAAGGAGACGGGTCGATGATTTCAGCTTCCGACTTTGCCGCTATCGCCCCTGAACTGATCCTGCTGGGTGGAGCGATCGTGCTGCTTATGCTGGACGGGTTCTGGCCGTGGTTCACCCGCAACCTCGGCGTCGTCGCCGCCGCTCTGATAGTGTTCGCGGCCACGATAGCGCTCCAGCAGTCCGACACCGACGTGGTGGCGGCTTTCGGCGTGCTGGCAAACGACACGTTCACGGTCTATATCGGCCTGATCGTGCTGGCATCCACGTTCCTGGTGGTGCTGCTCTCGTGGGACTATCTCCACCGACGACATCTGGCGGTCGGCGAATACCTCGCCGCTCTGCTCATATCCGCCTCCGGCATGATACTGATGGCGCGTTCCACGAATCTGATGGTGATGTTCGTGGCGCTGGAGACGCTATCCATCCCGCTCTACATGTTGATATCGTACCACCGGATTAACGGCGACAGCGCGGAGGCCGGGGTCAAGTATTTCATCCTCGGAGCCTACGGCTCGGCGCTATTCCTGTTTGGCGCGGTTCTCGTTTATGGGCACACCGGCTCGATGGACCTGGCGCACTTCCAGATTAGCCGCATGAGCATTGTCGGTGTCGCGCTGCTGATCGCTGGCCTCGGTTTCAAGATGTCCATCGCACCTTTCCACCTATGGACGCCCGACGTCTACCAAGGGGCTCCGGCGCCTGTCACCGCATTCCTGTCGTCAGCATCGAAGGCCGCGGCTCTTGCGGCGCTCCTGCGCGTTGCTTACCTCGGATTGGCGGCGTACCAGCCGGCCTGGGATCAAGTCTGGCCGACCCTTGCGGCGCTCACGATGATCCTTGGCAACGTCACGGCGCTGGTGCAGCAGGATATCAAGCGTGTTCTGGCATACTCCAGCATCGCGCACGTCGGTTTCATCGTGATGGCACTCTCGGCCGGCGGCACTATCGGCGCCGAGGGCGCGCTATTCTACGTTCTGACC
>CAZSJP010000073.1:0-11218 GCA_964606675.1 uncultured bacterium | reverse complement strand
CGCATGGTATCCCGGTCAGGCGGGTGGCACGGCGCTAGCCGACGTATTGTTCGGCGACCATAACCCCGCCGGGCGCCTGCCCGTGACCTTCTATCGGTCCGAGGAGCAGTTGCCACCATTCGAGGACTACTCGATGGCGGGGCGGACGTACCGCTACTTCACCGACGACCCGCTCTATCCATTCGGCTACGGCCTCAGCTATACGGAGTCCAGCTACGACGGGATCGAGGTTGCGCCGGGATCCGTGCGCGGCGGAGAGTCCGTCGCGGTCAGCGTCGACGTTCGCAACGTCGGTACCGTTGCCGGGGACGAGGCGGTGCAGCTTTACATCGACCACAGCCGAGTGGGCGTGCCGGCGCCGCTGCGGCAGTTGGTCGGGTTCCAGCGCGTGTCATTGGCACCAGGCGAGTCGCGAACGATGTCGTTCACGCTGACGCCGGAGCAGGTGGGCATCGTTGGCGACGACGGCAGGCGGGTCGTTCATCCGGGCACGATCTGTGTCTACGCGGGAGGGTGCCAACCAACCGGCGACCCGAAGTGCAATGTCGCGAGTTCGACGTTCGAGGTAGTCGGAGAGCCGCTCGAAGTGCGGAGATAGACATCGGCTTCGGTGGTTCTCAACGATGATGGATTCAGTCCGAGGAGGGCGCGATGAAGGATGATCGACAGGTACGAGTGCTAACCTGCTTCTTTGCGGCGACGATCATATGCGCTCCAGCGGGGTGTTCGCCGCCTGGGCCCTGTGGCGAGCACGTAATCGACTCGCCCCACGGGAGCATACCTGCCGGCGCGAAAGCCTACGACAAGGACTGCACGGTCTATCTAGCGGAGTTGGAGCCCCTGGGTGAGGGCAAGGTCGGGGTATTCGACGAAGCGACCGGCGATACGTTGCAGCAATACGACACGAGTACCGACGACGTGAACCCGATAAAGGGGCTCGCATGGGACATCCACCACGACCCACTCCGATGGGCCGTCTCATTCCATGGCGGGCAGTCCCACGGCGTGCACGTCTATCAGTATGGCAGCAAATACCCGGTCGGGCACGTGGCGGTGCCTTCGGGCGTATACTACCACCAGATGTCGTTCAGCAGCGCGAGCGCGGACTCGATGCTGCTCGCCGGGAACGACGTCGCTACGCTACCGATCGATCCGCTGCCCAATCCGGACGACTTCGTTGCGGTGGCCGCACAAGCGCCTCCATGGAAGGGAGTATGCCTTACCTCGTGGCAACGCGACGAGTTGTTGGCTGTGGACACCCAATTCTCGTTGAACCAACTGCTTGCCGGCACGGCGGCGAACACTGTGGCCGTCGTGGCCACGTGGTACGTGAGCGACGTGACGGGCAGCGAGGTGTACCCCACCGAGCGCAGCCCGAGCACTGAAGCTCTCGAAAGCGCTCTTCAGGAAGCGCAGCGCCGCGGATTCGAGCTTATGCTGAAGCCCCACGTGGACGTGGTCGACGGAACGTTCCGAGGCGACATATGGCCTGACGACCCGTCGGCATTCTTCGCGAGCTACCGGGCCTACATCAACACGATGGCCGATCTCGCGGCGAGACACGATTGCTCGCTGATGGCGATCGGCACGGAGATGAAGAAGCTCGCCGCCGCTCCCGAGCATCGCGACCGCTGGGTCGGGCTGATTCGACAGTTGCGAGGGCGCTACAGCGGGCCGCTTGTGTACTGCGCCAATTGGGACAACTACCGGAACGTGACCTTCTGGCAAGCATTGGATTACATCGGCATCGATGCGTATTTCCCGTTGTCGTCGACACCGGAGCCGAGCGTGAGCGAGATTACGACTGGCTGGGACCAATGGCTGCCCGACATACGAACGGAGTGCGAGACCTACAACAAGAGCTGTATATTCACGGAGATAGGGTACACGCGCGCCCCCAATGCAGCCGCCGAGCCCTGGAGGAACGTCAGTGGCGACGACGGCGAAACGCAGGCTCGGTGCTATCGAGCCGCGATCGACGCGATGAACGCGTCGAAGTTCATCGTGGGCGGGTTCATATGGAACTGGGAACCATCGGCCGTCTTGCACCCGAACTCGTGGCAGAACTTCACGCCTCAAGGCGGGCCGGCGGCCGACGTTCTGGCGGATTGGTAGATTGTGGTCCCGGCTCTCTCGCAGACCATATTCGGTATATGGAGCGAGATGGTATCGAGCGCGTCTGAGCCATCGTCGTAGATGACAGCGCCGGATTCGACAAAGGAGTTGCGTAAAGGCATGGCACGGAAAAGCGGAGGGATGGGCGGTCGCCTGCTCCAGAAAGGACTGATGACTATCGCGGTGTTGGCGCTGGTCGGCGCGTTCGCTGTCGACAGGCTCAACGTCGATCTGGGGACGCTGACCCGCGGCCTGAACCTTGGCGAGGTCACGAAACTGCTGGAAAGCTCGGTCGAGCGGGCCACCCGGCAGCAAGGCGCGCGACCAGCCGGACAAGGCGCGCCGCCAACAGCGTTCGACGGGGCCGACGAGATCACGATCGCAAGCTGGAACGTTCGTGTGCTTAGCGACGGCAGTCGGGATGACGACGAAGTAGCGAAGATCGCCGAGGCGATATCGCAGTTCGACATCGTCGCGGTGCAGGAATCGAGAGACACGCGCGTGCTCGATCGCGTTCTGGACCTGCTCCCCGGGTGGACGTACGTAAGCTCCGATCCCGTCGGCAGAGGCGTCACGGAGCTCTACGCTTTCTTCTGGCGGGAGTCCCGTGCGCGCCTGATCGGGCGCCCGTCGATTGTGGGCGACCCGCAGGACCGGTTCATCCGCGAGCCATACGCGGCCACGTTCCGCGCCGGCGATTTCGACTTCACGTTGTGCACCATCCACGTGCTGTTCGGAGACAGCAAGGGCGAGCGACGTCGGGAACTCGTGCTGATGGACGACGTCGTCGACGCCGTGCAAGCCGCCAACGGCGCCGAGCAAGACGTCATCCTGCTCGGCGACTTCAACTTCCCACCCACCGACCGCGGATGGCAGCTTGACGGGTGGAAGTCTCTGTTCATGCCGCCGCTGAAGACGACCATCGGCGACAAGAGCCTGTACGACAATATCTGGATACATCCCCGGTACACGCGCGAATACAAGGGCCAACGAGACATGGTGCGCTTCGACCGCGAACAGTACGACGGCAACCTGCGCAACGCGTCGCGCGAGATGTCCGACCATAGGCCGATTTGGGCGGCATTCGGAACCGGCAACGACGACGATCCGGATGACTACGGCGACCTTTCGACCGCTGTGGTCGGCGCGCGTTCGTCGTCCCTGCCATAGGCCCCTCCCCGAGCGGCCGGAACGCTCGTTTCGGGGTTCAGCGTAACTAACATTCGGGGCACGACGGTGGCCCCAGCCTCAGGCGTCCGCGCTTGGGGCGCTGACCGGACCGCGACTGGGCATATGATGCATGATGCTATCGGATAATGGGATACGGGTGAATCGGCGTCCATCGCACCGTGCCGCCGTACTCGTAGCGGCGATAACGTCCGTGAGCGTTGCATTCGGCGGCCCCGGATTGGCATCGACCGCCGGCGCGCAGAGCATCCGAAGCATATTCGACGGCACGCGGTACAGGAACCCCTCGCCGGTGCCCGATAGGGGCTTCAGCGACTTCCTGCGCTGGCGCCTTACGAGCGACCAAGGTGAGTGGGCCGAGTGGACCGACTCCGATCCGGGCGAGGCGCCACCGGAGCGAGTAGACGACGGACGGCTGCGAGTCACGTTCGTGAACCACGCGACCGTGCTTATACAGATGGACGGCGTCAACATACTGACCGACCCGATCTGGTCGAACCGCAGCAGCCCCGTCTCGTGGGCAGGGCCGGAGAGGGTCAGGCCGCCGGGCATTCGTTTCGAGGACCTCCCGCCCATCGACGCCGTGGTCATCAGCCACGACCACTACGACCACCTCGACGTTCCGAGCCTGCGCCGGCTGCAAGACGCGCATCGGCCGCTGTTCCTGGCGGGGCTCGGCAATGGCGAGCTGCTCTCGGACGAGGGCTGCGAGCGGAACGTCGAAATGGACTGGTGGGACGTCCGGAGCGTCGCCGATAGCGTAAGTATCACGTTTGTGCCGGCGCGGCATTTCTCTGGCCGGATGCCGTTCGGAATGGAGCGAACGCTTTGGGGCGGCTATGTAGTCGAAGGCCCGTCCGGTGCGGTGCTCTTCTGTGGCGACACGGGCTGGGGGCCGCATTTCGAGGAGATCGCCAACCACTTCAAGCTGCGGCTCTCGATAATCCCAATCGGTGCATTCCGACCGCGCTGGTTCATGTCGCCGGTGCACGTGTCACCGGCTGAAGCGGCCAAAGCCCACCTCACGCTCGAGTCGTGGCGGAGCGTGGCCATACACTTCGGCACGTTCAGACTTGGCGACGACGGGCAGACCGAGCCGCTGGAGCGGTTGGCGAAGGCTCGCAGGAGCGTGGGCATCGCCGATGACGAGTTCCGCGCCCTCGGCTTCGGCGAAGCGTGGGAAGTGCCGCCTATCGGCGTCGATGCCCTGCCCGACACGGCGGCAACACACACCCGCGCGGCCGGCGCCGCTCGTGCCGACAGGTAGGCGACCGCGCGCCGGGCGGGGCAGCACTACCACGCCACCGCTTGCCTCCGGGCGCCGTATCTGCGAGATTCCCTCCCGCACGCCGGACACGCCCACACCCGCTCTGGCGGAACACCTTCGAGTAATACATGCCGACACGAATGCCCCTCTGCAACCGGACGCCGAACCTCCTCTATCTGGCTTCGGTCGCCGCGCTACTGGCCCAAGGCGTGCCGGCCGACGACGAGCGCGTCGTCCGCGTCGACGACGTGGTGGTAACTGCTTCCAGAACGCCGTACGACGAAGACGCTACTCCGAGGTCGGTTACGATCATCCGCCGCGATGAGATCGCCGCAGCGCCTGTCGGCACCGTCATCGAGCTGCTGGAATACGCGCTCGGGGTGGACGTCCGTCAGCGCGGCCCATCCGGTGTGCAGGCGGACGTGAGCATCAGAGGCGGCACGTTCGAGCAGACCCTCGTGCTGATCGATGGCGTCAAAGTGAATGACCCGCAGACGGGGCATCATCTACTCGATATTCCGTTTGCGCGGGACGACGTCGAGCGGATCGAGGTCGTGCGGGGGGGCGGCTCCGGAGTCCACGGCCCGAACGCGTTCGGCGGCGCGATCAACATCATAACCCGAAAGGGGAGCGGCAGACGCTTGGGTCTTCGGCTCTCAGGCGGCCAGCACCGATACGGGAGCGCGGCGGTCTCGCTCGCGCATGAAATCGGCCCGACCCGACACCGGCTGTCGGTCTCGTCCACGCGATCCGACGGCCATCGCTCGGGAGCCGAGTTCGATGTGCTGAACGCCGGCTATGCGTCGACGCTCGTTCTGCCATTGGCGGTAGTCGACATATCGGGTGGGTTCTCCGACAAGGAGTTCGGTGCGTACCGCTTCTACTCCGATGCCTACCCCGACGAGTGGGAGCACACTAGGACGGGCTTCGCAAGCATCAGGGGTACGATCGGCGGTGAGCGCGCGTCTGTAACGCCGGTGTTCTCGTGGCGCCGGCACACCGACGACTTCGTGCTCGACAGAGCCAGACGCAACTGGTACCGAAACAAGCACACGACCGATTCATACGGGACGGAACTGCATTCGTCCGTGCGTTGGCAATTCGGCACGACGGCCGTTGGCGGCGAGGCGGGCCGCGAGCGGATCGCAAGCTCGAACCTGGGCGATCACGAACGCGACCGCGGCGGCGCATACGCCGAGCATCGCTTCGGGTGCGCGAACACGTACGTCGCTTCGGTTGGGGCGTTCGCGTATCGCTACTCCGGCATCGGGTGGCAACTGTGGCCCGGCGCCGATGCCCGGGTCTGGATCACCGACCGAGTCAGTGTTCACGGCTCCGTGGGCAGAGCGTTTCGAGTTCCTACGTTCACCGATCTCTACTACGACAGCCCGGCGAACGTCGGCAATCCGGCCTTGGAGACCGAACGGGCATGGTCGTATGAAGGCGGCGTCCGGTACGTCGCGTCGGCCTTCCGAGCGGACGTGGCGACGTTCCACCGTGCGAGCCGCAATCTCATCGACTGGAGCCGAGCCGACGAGAGCGAACGGTGGCAGGCGACGAACATCGCCAGCCTGAACATGACGGGCGTCGAGGTCTCCGCCGAGGTCGTTCCCTCCGCCATCTGGCCGAGTGTGCCCATCGCTCGCGCCCGCCTCGGATACTCGTACCTCACGTGGGATGGCGTTTCGTCCGAGTCGAAGTATGCGCTCGACTTGCTACGGCACCAGGTCGTCGTCGGCGTGATGCATTCGCTGCCACTGGGAGCCAGTGCATCCTGGGTCGCCAGATGGGAGGACCGCGCGGGCGACGACGCGCACGTCGTCGTCGACGCTCGCCTCTCGCGCAGATTCGGGAGTCTGGCGGCGTTCGTCTCCGCGACGAACCTGCTCGGCACGTCGTACGCCGACTCGGGCACGATCCCCGCTCCGGGGCGCTGGGTGAGGGCGGGTCTCGAATACACTCTCGCCGACGACTAGCCAAGCGCGTTGCCCCCGTCTTGCCTCGCGTCGTAATCTCATGGTTCGGACGTCGTCGGGGCTGCAGGCCAAGCCTGCGACCCCGACGCCAGCAGTTGATCGGGCAAAGCCCGATCAACTGCCGTCGGTTGGGGTCGGGCGAGCAACTCAAGGAGGCAGCGTGGCGGACAAACAGCCTAACATCCTGCTGGTACTCGACGACCAGCATCGTGGCGACTGCCTCGGGCTGGACGGACACCCGGCCGTCCAGACGCCGAACCTCGACTGGCTCGGTCGCTCGGGGACGTTCTTCCGGCGCGCATGGTCCGAGTGCCCGAGTTGCATCCCGGCGCGTCGGGTCATCATGAGCGGTCAGGCCCCGGACGTCAACGGCATGGTGGGTATGACCGGCAAGATCGACTGGGACCCGCCGGCCACTCTCGCGGGAGAGCTTACTGAGGCGGGCTACCAGTCGGAGATGATCGGCAAGTTGCATCTCTACCCGGCGCGGAAGCGGTACGGATTCGACCACATGCAACTCTCGAACAGCACTCGCGGGCTGCCGAACGAATACGAGGAATGGCTCAAACAACAGGGATACACCGACGCGCCGCGTCCGGGCGTGGCCCACGGCGCATCGGGCAACGGCTGGGTGGGCAGGCCGAACTACCTGCCGGAGGAGATGACGCACACGTTCTGGTGCGTCTCGCGGTCGCTGGAGTTCCTGGAGCGGCGCGATCCGTCGTGCCCGTTCTTCCTCAACGTGTCCTTCATCGACCCGCATCCGCCGCTCACGCCGCCGAAGCACTACTACGACCGCTACATAAACCGCGACCTGCCCATGCCCGCCGTAGGCGACTGGGCGAAGGACATGGGCGGCCCGCAGCGAGGGTTGGACGTCAACGCGTGGGACATCTGCCTCGACGACGACGCGATGCGACGTGCGCGCGCTGGCTATTTCGGCACGATCGACTTCATCGACGATCAGCTCGGACGGCTATTCAACGCGCTTCGCGACATGGGGCTGATGAGAAACACGTTCGTGCTGTTCTCCAGCGATCACGGCGAAATGCTCGGCGATCACAACATGTACCGCAAGACCTTCGCATACGAGGGATCGGCGCGCGTGCCGTTCCTCGCATGGGCGCCGCCCGAGTGGGGCTACCCGCAGGAGGTGGCGACCTCGGCGCCGGTTGGCTGGCAGGACGTCATGCCGACCTTGCTCGACGCGGCCGACGTGCCGATTCCGGAATCGGTCACGGGCCGAAGTGTGCTTCCGCTCATGAGGGGCGAGGACGCCCCGTGGCGAGACGTGGTCCACGGCGAGCACGCGGGTCACTACGAATACGAGCACGGCGTTCACTTCATCTCCGACGGCCACCGCAAGTACCTCTGGTATAGCCAGACAGGCCGCGAACACCTGTTCGACCTCGACAACGACCCGAACGAGATGCACGATCTGGCTCTGACAGCTGCCAAAGAGCGGATGCTCGGACCGTGGCGTCGGAGGCTGGCCGTACAGCTCAATGACCGCCCCGAAGGCTTCGTCGACGGCGAGCGCCTCATCGTGGGTCGCCCGCACGACCATATGGTACCATGCGTCGTCCAGACCTCAGGCAAGACCTGAGGTCTGGACGAAGGAGGCAACGTGGCAGGCACACAGCCCAACATACTGCTGATCACCGCCGATCAGATGCGCGGCGATTGCCTCGGATTGGAGGGCCACCCGGCTCTCCAGACGCCGAACCTCGACTGGTTGGGACGTTCCGGCACGTTTTTCCGACGCGCGTACAGCGTCTGCCCCAGTTGCATCGCGGTCAGGCGCTCGCTCACGTCGGGGCAAGACCCGGCGGTGCACGGCCTGGTCGGCTACCACGATTGGCTCGAATGGGACCCGCCCCACACGCTTGCAGGCGAACTCACGCGGGCCGGTTACCAGACCGAGATGATCGGCACGCTGCATCACTACCCGCGACGCAAACGGTATGGCTACAACCGCACGCAGCTCGTCGGCGGGCAACCGGACGACCCCGCGGACTACGAGAAGTGGCTCGCGCAGAAGGTGCCCGATATCCCCGAAGCGATATGGGCGCATGGGGCCGACTCGAACGGATGGGTGGGCCGCCCGGGGCTTCTGCCCGAAGAGCTGGAGACCACGTTCTGGTGCGCCTCGCAAGCGATAGAGTTCCTCGATAGGCGCGACACGACGTGCCCGTTCTTCATGCATCTGTCGCTCTGCGACCCGCATCCGCCTCTGACGCCGCCCCGGCTCTACTACGACCGCTACATCGACCGCGATCTACCGAAGCCGGTAATCGGCGACTGGGCACGGGCGTTCGACGGGCCGCAGAAAGGGCAAGCGGTCAACGCACCCGAGATATCTCTCGACAAGCACTCCATGCAGTGCTGCCGGGCGGCATACTACGGCCTGATCAACTTCGTCGACGACCAGGTCGGCCGCCTCCTATACGCGTTGCGTGGCTTCGGAGCGATGGACGACACGCTGATCGTCTTCAGCAGCGACCACGGCGAGATGCTCGGCGACCACAATCTGTTCCGCAAGACCTTCGGATACGAAGCCTCGGCGCGTGTGCCCATGCTCGTCCATACGCCCACCGGATGGGGTTGCCCCGGCGAGCTGGAGCCGTTCGGCCCGGTGGGGTGGCCCGACCTGATGCCAACGTTCCTCGAAGCCGCCGGCGCGCCAATCCCCGACACGGTGACGGGCCACAGCCTACTGCCCGTAATCCGCGGCGAGACCGACGCGGTGCGAGACGTCCTACATGGCGAGCACTCGCCGTGTTACGCCAGCCAGACGGGGATGCACTATCTGACCGACGGGCATCGGAAGTACATCTGGCACGTGGGGGATGGCCGCGAGCAGTTGTTCGATACGGACGCCGACCCGAACGAGCTTCACGACTTGGCTATGACCGGCGCCGGCGATTCGCTCGTCGAGCCGTGGCGAGCCAGGCTGGTCGAGCATCTCAAAGACCGTCCGGAGGGCTTCTCGGACGGGCGGCAGCTGATTCCGGGACGAGACTACGGCACCCTCGTGCCGGGCGTGGTGCAAGTGTAGATTCAGGAGGATAATACATGCCAGGCAAGAACAACCAATGGAGCAGACCGTGGGAATTGGAGACCGCCTCGTTCGAGATAGCCGACTCGTTGTACTACGTCGGCAACAAGGACGTATCGTGCCATGTGTTGAAGACCGACGACGGTGCGATTCTGTTCGACACGGCGTTCGCGCAGACGACGTACCTGCTGGTCGACGCCATCCGCGCGGTCGGCGTCGCACCGCCCGACATCCGCAAGATCGTTCACACGCACGGGCATGAGGATCATTGCGGCGGCACGCGGAGGATGAAGGGCCTCACCGGCGCGACCGTGTATCTCGGCGAGCGGGACATAGAGACCGTCGAGAAAGGCACGCCTCTCACCTGCGCCGAATACATGTACGGCATCCCAGACTTCGAGACGTTCGAGGTCGATCAGCCGATTCGGCATGGCGACGCGATCGAGTTGGGCGGCAGAACTATCCACTGCCACGCCACTCCGGGGCACACGGCGGGTACGATGACTTTCACGTTCGAGGCGAACGTCGACGGAACGACCCTCACCGCGGGCATGATGGGCGGGCCGGGCCTCTGGACGATGCTGGACGAGCACACCGCCGCCCAGGGCTACGAGGGCAACAGAGACGATTTCGGCCGCTCGATGGAGTACCTGGCCGACCTCGACGTCGACGTTTGGCTAGGCGTCCACCCCGGTCAGAGCGACACGTTCGAGAAGAAAGAGCGGCTCGACGATGGCGAGATGCCGAACCCGTTCGTCGACCCGGCGGGTTGGCGAGCCTTCATCGGCAACATGACCAAACAGTACGAGAAGCTGGTGAGCCTAGGTCGTCCGAGAGCGGCGATGGGACGGCGGGTCACGGTTGAATGATGTCTCGCACGCAGGGGAAAGAGCGATGACAGGTTTCCATTTCGCCCAACTGACGGACGTTCACCTCGGCGAGGGACTCAACCCAAAGGAAGCGAGGCGGAACCTGTGCTGGGCGCTGGAGGAGATAACGTCGCTCTCGCCGCTTCCGGAAGTGATTCTGGTCACCGGCGATCTTGTCTGCGCCGGTCGTGGGTCAGAGCTCCGGGAATACGCGGAACTGATCGCGAAATGCCCACTCCCTGCGTACGCGTTGCCGGCTAACCACGATCTCTGGGGCGAGGCCGACGAGGGTGCATGGCTCGAAATCGTTGGTCCTCTTCGCCAGAGCATCGGGGTGTGTGGCGTTTACATCTTGCTGTGGAACGACGTTCAGCGGCAGCCTGACGGTGGCTGGCATGCCGGCTTGGACGAGGAGCAGCGCGAATGGCTTTCGCGGGAGATGAACTGTGTGTCGGGCAGTCCGATTCTGCTCGCCCAGCACTGCCCGATCCTGCGTACGGGCGATGATTACCACGACCACTGGCGCGCAGCCAATGCCCCGGAGCTGCTGGACTTGCTCGCGCAGCACGACGTACTCGCCATGCTGACAGGCCATTGGCACCGGAATGCCGAGTGGACGGAAAACGGGATCCGAATCATCAACTCCGGAGCGCTCTGCGGCTGGCAATACAACGAGACGCCACCACATTTCTGCTTTCCCACCAGGCCTGGCTACCGCTTGTTCCACTTCGACGGGGGTACGCTT
>CAZSJP010000072.1:0-11264 GCA_964606675.1 uncultured bacterium | reverse complement strand
GAGATCACTCAGATATGAGCCAGCCATCGCGGCTCTGGCTCTGAAGATTGCGGCGATTGCGGCGGTAGATGCAGAGTCTGACCGACCAACACCCGACAGGCCTTCTGTTGTCAAGGTGCGGGTTATTCTTGTGGGCACCATACTTGGCGCCGCGATCGGCGGCTGGTACATAGGAACTGTCCCCACGACTACTTGCATAAACGGTGAATGCCGTACTGAGGTGACTCCGACGACGCCCGCCTTCAGGACGCTAGTCGGAGTGCTTCCCGGTGCGATGCTTGGCATGCTTGTGGGGTACGTTGTTGCCGGCGCAGTAGGCGAGGCTGCGCTGGAGGAGCGCGAATCTCAGGATCGGGCCTCGTCGCTTGAGCGAATGAGGAAGCTCGTGGCTCGATCAGAGCCGCAGATCTCGTGCCGTCTGCTGCCGTACTGGCGCATCAGCCCCATAGATGGCGCCGTGACACAGACGGTCGACGTGCTGCGCGTGCGGTTCTGATGGCGAGCCGAGAGGAGGATTCGACATGAAGTGCTTCATCGCATTCATCATGATGTTCGCGACGGCCATGTCAGCGAACGCACAGAATGGCGCGGACCCGTGCCAGCCCCTCTACGTGATACACCTGAAGGATGGATCGGAGATCGAGGCGACGAACGTGAAGATGGAAGGTTCTCACTGTCGCGCCACAGTCTTGATGCGAGGCGCGTGGGTTCCGCGCATCTTCGCGTCCGACGAGGTCGAGCGAGTCGTCAAGGCGGATCCCGCTGCGGGAGTGTCGGCGGGCAGGATCGTGGTTGAGATGCTGGCCGGGTTGGGACTTGGCACGCTGGCCTTCGTCGTTGTGTCGGCTACGCTTGAGACCACGATGGGAGAAGCGGCCAGGAGCGACACTGAGCGGCAGGGCGGCGATCCAGGCGAAGCTATGATACCCTACATGCTTGTGTTTGCGGTTCCGAGCTTCGTGATAGGTAATGCCTATGGCGTCTACCTGGTTGGCAATACGGACCGCGAGACAGGATCGTTTGGGGCAACCTTACTTGGCAGTGCCATTGGCGTCTTCGCATACGGTATCGGTGCCCCAGTCGGTGCCACTATCGCATTCAACATGACCAGACGCAGCAAATGCGTCGACGCGCAGGCCGGCGCGGCACTGTTCGACGTTGATCGCGAGAACGGGCGCTTCGCACTCGGAGCTCCTCGCGTGTCCAACCGCGTCAGCACCATCGATGGCGCGATGATCCAGTGGGTCGACGTGCTGCGCGTGCGGTTCTGATGGCGAGCCGAGAGGAGGATTCGACATGAAGTGCTTCATACTGGCGATCCTGATGCTTACGTGGTCCGCCGCGAACTCGCAGACGGTGAGCCCGCCAACGTTGGCGGTGCTTGCCGTCGCAGACGAGAGCGTTTCGACTGGCGAACTGGCGACGGCCAAAGGCCAGTTTGAACAGGCGCTGTCTCACACGAAGCAGTTTCGTGTCGTGACATCGGACGGGGTGAATGGAGTGTCGGGTACGCCAGACTGCGCGGCCCAGCGATGCGTGATCGAGATTGGCCGTACCCTTGGCGTCGACCGAGTTGTGGTCTTCTCGGTCAGCGCCACGAACCAGGGCCGCTTGCTCACGGCGCGGATGTTCAGCGTTGATCCGGATGGCCATATCGGGAATGCCATGGTCCGTGCCAATAGCGCCGCTCCCCTCGGGACGAGCTCGGAACTGGACGAGCTGGCCAGGGGGATCGCAGCAGCCGAAGTAGCCCGGCAGGCTGCAGTTGCCAAATCGCGCACAGGTGCAGGAGTTGCCTATTACGAGACGCGCGGGAGAGCGGAGATCATCCTAACCCACACGTTCTATGGTGCGGTCATCGGCGGCCTCACGGGCGCCGCCCTTGGATACGTGGGCGGCGACGACGATCCAGACCAATTCTTCAGCGCGAGGGACAGAGCCACGATCATGGGATTCTTGGGCGGGATAGCGGGGACAGGCGTCGGACTAATATCGGGCTTGGTCAAGGCCTATACGGCTCAATATCCGCCGAACCCAGGATCCGCTGCTGCTGTCGTTGACCTACACAACCGACGCTTCGCATTCGGCGCTCCCCGCGTGTCCCGCCGCATCAGCCCCATTGATGGGACGACGATGCAGACGGTCGACGTGCTGCGCGTGCGGTTCTGATGGCGAGCCGAGAGGAGGATTCGACATGAAGTGTCTCACGCTGGCAACCCTGATCTTCCTGACGCCGATGTCGGCTAGTGCTCAGGATGGAGCACCCGCTGCCCTTGGTGACAGCGTGAAGACTGTTGCGGTGCTGGGGTTCGTTGGGCAGGGCATCTCCGCAGACATGATGCATCGAGCGACCAATCGGTTCCACTCTCTGTACGCGCAGGCCACCGCGGAGAACGCCAGGATTCGTGTCCTCACACGGGCCACCGTGACGCGGCGACTCGGCGATGCGGGCCTGATGGAGCAGAACTGCTTCGAGGCCCAGTGCGCCGCTACGTTCGGCGCGGCACTGGGGGTGGATCGGGTGATCGTCGGCCGCATGGTCGTCGAAGGAAGCTGGTGCACGATTCGGGCCCTATCCGTGGACGTCGCCGCGGAGCGAGTGGTGGCTGCCACAAGAGAGAGTTGTCATGGGTCCGAGGTCGATGCCGGGCTGCGTCGTATCGCAGCTCGGATGGCGGTCGCCGGTACGCTCAGCCAGTCGGCGGCGGAGAACAGTCCGTGCGACGACTGGAATGCCCTGCATCAGGTTCTCGCTGGTCTCGGCGGCGGGGTACTCGGTGGTGTGGCGGGCGCTCTCGCAGGGCAAGCGATCGACCCCCACGACCCGGACGAGCTCTTCGGTAACGCAGGGAGGGGCATAGGATCGCTGGTGGGGTACGTTGTTGGCACCTCCGGTGGGGTATACCTCGCCGGCAACGCGGAGAGCGCAACGGGCTGCTACCTGGCCACACTCGGTGGCACGGTGTTGGGAGTTGCCGGCGGCGTAGCCCTGGCCTCGGCGTTGGATTCCCCCGTCGCCATCGTACCCCTCCTCATCGCCGGACCTCTCTGCGCAACCGCTGCGTACACGCTGGCCTGCAGCTGCGAGGAGCCACAAGAGCAGCATGCTTCGGCCCTACTCACCTACAGGGCAGGGCGACTGGAACTCGGCATGCCGGCGCATGCCAACCGCATCAGCCCCATCGATGGGACGACGATGCAGACGGTCGACGTGTTGCGCGTGCGGTTCTGAAGACAAACGAGAGGGGATTCCACATGAAACGCGCCATGCTAGCGATCCTGGTGTTCCTGGTGGCGATGTCAGTCGGCGCGCAGGAGCGGGCGCTCGCCGATGCTGACAGCGTGGAAGGCGAGCCGCGCGGGAGGGTGACAGACGTACTGCTTGGGGCACTCGGTGGTGCACTGCTGGGCGCCGCCGTATTCGGTGGATTGGGGTACGCGATGGGCGATGACAGAGACACCCGTGACAGCGAGGACTGGCAACTAACCCGGACGGCAGGACAGAAGGCCAGGTTCTTCGGCGCGGTGGGCGGAATGCTCGGACTGGCGATGGGGCTGATGGTGAGCCTGGAGGTGGTGGACACGGAGACACAGCACGTTCTACGAGATTCGCCAGGGGCAGGAGCGTCCGTTGCAGTCGTTGGGCTCCGCAACCGGAGCTTGCTGCTAGCGCTTCCGCACCTGACACGGCGCATCAGCCCCATCGATGGGACAGTGCTGCAGAAGGTTGACGTGCTGCGCGTGCGGTTCTGATGCAAACCGAGAGGAGACTGGACATGAAGTGTTTCGTACTAGCGACGTTGATGCTACTGACGCTGGTATCGGCCGATGCGCAAGCTGGCGCGGATCCGTGTCAGCCCCTCTACGTGATCCATTTGAAGAGTGGATCGGAGGTTGTGGCGACGGATGTCAGGACGGACTCGTCCTACCATCGTGCGACGGTCCTCATGCGAGGCGCATTGGTTCCTCGCGCGATCCCGTCTGACCAGGTTGAGCGGGTCGCGGTTGTCAGGATCAAACCCGACACGGGGCCATCGGCAGTCAGAATCATCGTTGAGCCACTGGGAGGCCTGGCGCTCGGCACGTTGGCGGTGATCGTCTTGGGTTCTGCGGCGGGTGGACCAGATGACTTCCCGGCTGTGCTCACCATGGCAGGCTACGTAGTAGGAAATGCTTGCGGCGTCTATCTGGTTGGGGATACGGACCGCGCGACAGGATCGTTTTGGGCGACCTTGCTAGGCAGTGCGATCAGCTTCGTCGCACTCGGTATCGGCACGCAGGAGCCTGCATTCGCGGTCCTCGGCGCGCCAATCAGCGCCACCATCGCGTTCAACATAACCAGGCGCAGCAGATGCCCGGACGCTCGGCACGGCGCGGCTCTGTTCGGCGTCGACCGCGAGAACGGACGCTTCGCATTCGGCGCTCCCCGCGTGTCCAGCCGCATCAGCCCCATCGATGGGACAGTGCTGCAGAAGGTTGACGTGTTGCGGGTGCGGTTCTGACGAGGAACCGAGAGGAGATTCGACATGAAGTGCTTCGTACTAGCGATCTTGATGTTACTGACGCCGATGCTGGCCAATGCGCGAACCGATAGGATCACCTACGTGGTCCATCTGGAAGACGGTTCCCAGGTTGTGGCGACGCGCGTCGAGAGAAATGAGTGGCACCAACGTGTGACGGTTAGGACGCGGGACGGTAGAGAGACCGTCTACGCGATCAGTGAGATCGACCGCATCGTCCGGGTAGTTCCTGCTGAGCAGCCACCCCCTGGAACACCTCCGGTTCGGGGGCTGAGAATCGCCGGCGAACTCCTGGGTGGGGTTGGCGCGGGCATGCTTGGGGCGTCACTCGGGATCGGCACCAAGAGCGCCCTCGTGGGTGTACTGGGCTGGGCGGCGGGCGTCTCGTTGGGGGTCCATGCGGTCGGAGACACGGAGACGGAGACCGGATCGTATGCTGCGACTCTGGTTGGCAGCGCGCTGCCAGTCGCTTTCGCTGTTGGCTTGGAGGCCGCGGTGGGCGAGGATGCGGCAGCCGACAGTATCTTCCCGATCCTCTTCCTCGGATCGCCCATCGTCTCCACGATAGCGTTCAATCTGACGCGGCGCTACAAGATTCCCGGAGGGCGGAGCATGCGGGCGCTGGTCGATTACAGAGACGGCCGTCTGGCTCTAGGCGCTCCACGCGTGTCCGACCGCGTCAGCCCCATCGATGGCGCTGTGACGCAGACGGTGGACGTGCTGCGCGTTCGGTTCTGATGGGCACCGCAAGGAGGATGTGTGATGAAGTGCTACGTGCTAGCGATCTTGGTGCTGCTGACGCCCGTGCTTGCCAGTGCGCAGGACCGAGCACCCGCCGATGGCGACAGCGTGAGGACGGTCGCAGTGCTAGACCTCGTTGGGAAGAACGTACCTCGGGGGCAACTGCGTCACATGACCACAAGGCTCAGGGCTGAACTGGCGAAGGTGGCGAGATACGAGGTGATGGCGCACGCGCGTCTGCTGCAAGTGTTGGGCGAGCAAGGCATCCCACCCAACGAGTGTACCGATGCGGGCTGTGCGGCGAGATTGGGGCGGGCCGCCGAGGTGGACCTGATAGTCGCTGGTAAGGTGACCAAGTCGAGGCGCCAGTACGAAGTCAACGAATTCGCCATCGAGGCAGCGACAGGAAGGGTCGTCCTCTCATCAACTGTGGATCAGGAGTGCACCGACGCGAGAATGCTACGGCACCTGGTAACTCGTGCGGTGGCAGAACTCGCCGGTTCCGAAGCACCTTCGTTGCCACCGGTGTGGCGCGACGCGGGCACCCACGGCGGGTCAGATGCACAGGATGGGTTGGTCGCGTGTCTGGACCTTCACGTGATCCACCTGAAGAACGGATCGGAGGTCGAGGCGACGAACGTGAAGACGGACGGGTCCTACTATCGCGCGACGGTCCAGATGCGTGGCGGCATATGGATTGAGCGCGTCTGGGCGGCTGACGACGTTGAGCGAGTCGTCAGGTTTGATCACGGTGCAGGGGCGTCGCCCCGCAGGATCGCCGGTGAGATACTGACGGGGTGGCTGGGAGGCATGTTGGGTCTGGCAGTAGGGGCTGTCGGACTCGAGTTGGGCGCCGGTGCAGGTCTTGCGATGGGGAGCGCATGCGGCGTGTATCTTGTTGGAGACACGGACCGAGAGACCGGATCATTCGGCGCGACCTGTGCAGCGAGTTTCGTCGGAGCGGCCGTAGGCATTGCTCTGTCCATGGGCCCGTACACAGGCGATGTGGCGGGATTCCTTTCCCTCATGCTCGCGGCGCCCGTCAGCGCCACCATCGCGTTCAACATGACGCGGCGCAGCAAATGCGTCGGCGCGCAGGGCGGCGCGGCTCTCTTCGACGTCGACCACGAGAACGGGCGATTCGCATTCGGCGCTCCCCGTATGTTCCGCTGCGTCAGCCCCATCGATGGGGCGGTGATGCAGACGGTCGACGTGTTGCAGGTGCGGTTCTGACGAGGGCCCGCGTGGAGACCCGAGATGAAGTGCTTCATACTGGCGATCTTGATGTTCCTGATGTCGACGTGGGCCGCTCGAGCCGAGGAGGGCCGGGAGCAGCCGTACGTGTTGTCCGACCGCGTTGGCAGCGAAATCGACCGGTATGAACGTGATTACTTCGGGCTGTTCCCGCGGATAGGCGGTTTCCGGTCCGCTACCACAACCGTCCGGAATGACGGCAGCGTGGCATTCCGTGTCAGGTCGTTCGCCGGTGGCATGGAGCGTGACAGCACGATGGTGGTCGCGGCCGACGATGTGGCCGGTATTGCAGCCTTGATCGACGACTATGAGACAAAGGTGGATCGGGGGCGTCGCATGGTGGGCAAGGCGGCCGACATCAAGCTGTTTGTCGTGCGACTCACCAGCGGCGAACGTACCGAATCCCAGATCGCGTACATTGGCGACAGTCTGCTAGTGTTCTGGCCTGGAGATTCGCAGTTTTGCCGGAGCAGGCTACACCAGATTGACCAGGTACTGCACTACTCCGAAATTGGCGGGATCTCGTACAGCGATGAGATGAGCATAGCGGAATCCGCAGAACTTGGCGCGCTCATCGGCGCGCCCGTCGGCGCAGCTATCTATACGGGAATCGCTGCCGATAGCGAGTTCATCGATCCATCATGGGAGACGGCCTTGTTCGGTGCACTGGTGTGTGGCGGCGCGGGGGCAGTGGTCGGCCTTGTGGTCGGAATCGTCAAGGAAGTGGACGCATCCTGTATGGAAGTCGGAGGCAGCCGTTCCGAGCATGCGGCCGCTCGTGCCAGAATTCGACGAAGTACCATGTTTCCCGTCCTGCCGCCGCCGGAGATACGTGCGCTGATGTTTGAGCATTCACAGCTAGACAAAGTGCGGTAGACGTCGCCCGGTGCGAAGACGAGCACGTGGGCCGTCGTTCCATCCGATGCCGATCGCGAGGATCGCGGCCTCGCATTCGGCGCCCCTGGCATACCAGCCGCGTCAGCCCCATCGATGGGACGACGATGCAGAAGGTCGACGTGGTTCGCTTGCGGTTCTGATTGGGAAACGAGAGGAGAGTGTACGATGAAGTGCTACGTGCTAGCGATCTTGATGTTACTGACTCCGATACTGGTTGGTGCACAGGATGAAGTGGCCCCGTGCGATGGCCCGGACATCTACGTGATCCACCTGAAGAATGGCTCGGAGGTCGAGGCGACGAACGTCAGAACGGACTCGTCCTACCATCGCGCGACGGTGCGGATGCGAGGCGGCTCGATCGAACTCACCTACGCACCGGGCGACGTTGAGCGAATTGTCAAGACCGACCTCGGCGCGGGAGGGCTACCTTCCGACACCAGATCGGGAGCCAAGATACTGGCCGGTCTGGGGCTGGGCATGCTGGGTGTGATGTTAGGAGGAGCGGGGGGCGAGCTTACGGGCCTTCCCGCCTTCGCCGTTGGAACTGCCTACGGCGTGTATGCAGTCGGGGATACGGACCATGAGACGGGATCGTTCGGCGCAACGCTCGCAGCCAGCGTCGTCTCGACGGGTGTGGGCTATGCGCTACTCCTTGGCCCGTTCACGAATGGGTATGGGCTCGCCATGATGCTTCTCGGACCGCCCGTCAGCGCCACACTCGCGTTCAACGCGACCCGGCGCAGCAGATGCCCCGACGCGCAAGACGCCGCGGCTATGTTCGACGTCGGCCGCAGCAGTCGGAGCTTCGCATTCGGCGCACCGCGCGTGTCAAGCCGCGTCAGCCCCATCGATGGACGTGTGATGCAGACGGTCGACGTGCTGCGTGTGCGGTTTTGATGGGGAACAGATAGGAGATCCGACATGAGATGCTTCATCGCAGCCATCCTGGTATTCGTCGCCACCATGTCGGCCAACGCGCAGAGCGCGGCTCACGCCGCCGCCGACAGCGTGAGAACGATTGCGGTGCTGAACCTGACGGCGGAGAATGTACCTCGGGAAGAGCTGCTGCGGCTTTCCACCCGTTTCCGGGCCGAGCTTCGCAGAACAGGTCGATTCCGAGTGGTCAAGCAGGCGCGTGTGGGCAGTGCGATGGCTGAACTCGGCATCCAGCCAGGCGAGTGCGGGGTCGCGGAATGTGCGAAGGAGGTTGCGCGTAGACTTGGGCTGGAGCAGGTGATCATCGGGCGCGTGGTGAGGTCGCCGCACCCGGATTCGGCGAATGTGAACACTGTCAGAGCCAGCGTCGTCGACCTCGCGACGGGAGCGCTTCTGACTTACGTGGAGCAAGGCACCGGCAACGAGGTATACGTTGGCGCGCACACGATGCGCCTTCTCGCCGCCAAGCTGGCCGGGACCCAGCCCCGTCGGCCGATAGTGCCCGTGGTCGCTCACCCGGGAGGCAGCCTCGTAAGCGCGAAAGCCGGGGGCTCGATCATGGGCGGCCTTCTGGGTGGCCTCCTGGGGGCCGGAGTCGGCGGCGGAATCGCGAGGGGCCTGTCCGACTGCGAGAAACGCGAGCGGGAATGCGAGGAAGCCAAGGACGGATCTCTATGCATGGAATGCATGCCCGTTTCATTGCTCGGCATCCTGATCGGCGGCCTGACCGGAATTGTGAGCGGCGCGATCATAGGCGGCACAATCGGCGCGCTATCGGGCGAGGATGAGGCGACTCAGCCGGATGCGGAGGTGAGACTCCCCGGTCTCAACGGTGCTCGCCTCACCTTCATGCCGAGTACCCCCACTCGCCTCGTCAGTACCGTCGACGGGTCGATGATCCGGTGGGTCGACGTGCTGCGCGTGCGGTTCTGATGGGGAACCAGAGAGGAGACTAGACATGAGGTGCGTCGTACTGGCGATCTTGATGCTCGCGACGACGATGTCAGCGAATGCACAGAGTGGAGCCGACCCCTGCCAGGACACCTACGTGATACGCCTGAAGGATGGTTCGGAGGTCGAGGCGACGAGCGTGAAGACGGACTCGTCTTACCATCGTGCGACGGTGCGGATGCGTGGCGCATTGGTTCCGCGCGCGATCCCGTCGGACCAGGTTGAGCGGGTCAGCGTCAGAATGCAACCCGATACGGGGCCGTCGGTAGGCAGGATCATCGCTGAACCGCTGGCAGGCTTGGGAGTTGGCACGGTGGCGGCTATCGCCGTGTTTGCTGCGGTCGAGGGAGCGGGAATCCCGTCTACGTCGCAGGACGGCGATTCGGACGACCTCACGAAGCGAGATGTCCTCGCGATTGGGCTCGTTCTGACAAGCTACGTGGTCGGGAATGCTTACGGCGTCTATCTGGTTGGGGATGCGGGCCGCGAGACAGGATCGTTCTGGACAACCTTGCTTGGCAGTGCGATCATCTTCGTCGCATTCGGTGTGGGAGGATATCTAGGACCCGCTTTTCTCGGTGCGCCGATCGGTGCCACTGTCGCGTTCAACATGACCCGGCGCAGCAAGTGCCCCGACGCGCAGAACGCCGCGGCTCTGTTCGACGTCGACCGCGAGAACGGACGGTTCGCATTCGGCGCTCCACGCGTATCCAGCCGCGTCAGTCCCATCGATGGGACGACGATGCAGACGGTCGACGTGTTGCGCGTCCGATTCTGACGGAGAACCGAGAAGGGATTCGACATGAAGTGTTCCATACTAGCGATCTTGATGCTCCTAACGCCGATCTGCGCCAAAGCGCAGGATGGAGCGGCCGCCGATGGCGACAGCGTTATGACGGTTGCGGTGCTGGACTTGGCTGGTACAGGCGTGGGCCTAACTCGCCCCAAGCTCTATCAAGCGGCGGAACGGCTACGGCGCGAACTCGGAGCGGTAGCATCGTACCGTGTCCTTGCCTACCCAGATCAGGGCCTGCGTTCGCGGATACGCGAGCGCGTAACTGTCGGCTGCAGAACCAACGCATGCGCGGCTGAGACCGGGCGAATCCTGAGTGCCGAGCTGGTAGTGGTGGGGTCTCTCTCGCTGACCGGAAGCGCCTATACCATCGTCGCGAGCCTTGTCGACACGGATACGGAGGATACGATATGCTCGGCCTTCAAGACGCGGCGTTGCACCTACCGGCAAGTCGTCAGCGGCGTGATGCCCGACATTGCGGAAGAGCTTGCCAGTCGGCACGCAGAAGCTGTACGGAAAGCGCAGCGGCAAGCTACTGAGGGCGCAGCAGCAGAAAGCGTGGCCGTCGAGCTTCCACCCACCGTGACGGTCATCGCGACAGGCGGAGCCAGCGTTTCTTCATCCGACCTAGCAGAGGGGGCTGCAGCGTTTGCGGAAGCGTTGTCTCGCACAGGGCGCCTCCGCGTCGTTGGCGCCCCGCAGCACTACCTGGCACCCGACTCTGGCGCTTGCAGTACCCAGAGTTGCGCTGTCGAGGCTGGCCGGGCAGCGGGTACTAACGAAGTCGTGTTGCTCCTGGTTATCCCGGCCGCCAGTGGCTACGTGTTGACCTCACAGCGCTTCTCCGTCGATCCTGTTCGTCGCGTCGGCAATGCTATGGCCAGCACGCATAGTCGGGGGGCCCTGAAGGATGACCCGGCCATTGTCGCTTTGGCCTCAGAGACAGCAGCGACAGGTCTGACGCTCGATCACACCGTCATCGAAGAGCCCGTCAACGTCAAGCGAAACTTCGTCATAGGTGGCGCTCTGCTCGGAGCAGTGGTCGGCGGCTGGTGGTTCGGGACGAGCGTCCCTTCTTTGGCAGCGGTCCCAGCCGCTTTCGGGGGGGCGTTCCTGGGTGCAGGCGTGGGGGCGCTGGTGGGTCTAACTATCGGTGGCGTGATAGAGCAGAA
>CAZSJP010000071.1:0-11265 GCA_964606675.1 uncultured bacterium | reverse complement strand
CGGGTTCGGCAGGCAATCGCCGAAGCGGAACGAGTGGCCGCCGTGAAAGTCGATCTGCGTGAATCCCAATCGCTCCACCAACCGCACCCAATCGTCGACGCGATCGAGCATGATTCCATCGGAGTTGAACAAATACGAGCCACGGTTGGTCGGCTCGTCCAGAGCCCATGCGCCGCCGATGCTCGACTGAGGCAACTCCGGCGTCGCGCTCACCACTTCCTTCAGCACGGACCGTAGGTCCCCGGATGCGCACCCGACGATCGCCGCGCGGCCGCCGACGATGCCGAACTTCGAGTACGACGTGGCGCGCAACCGGCTCGCAGGTCCGGGCAGATCGGTCACGTTCGTGGCCAGGTTGAGCGCCAGCGCGCACGCCGCGAATGTCTCGCCGGGGGCGCCCGCGGTCGTCAGGCCGACGTCGACAAACGTCAGCTCGTCTATGTCGTCGACGCTTGCCGACACAACCTCCCAGACCATATACGTCGGACGTTCGTCCACGCGAATCCGGACCGACACGTCGTCGAACTCGATGCGCAGGAAGTCACCATCCCTCGATGCGGCGGCGGCCTGTTGCTCGCGTCCGGCTCGGACGATCCGCGCACACGACTCTGCGGCGGTTGGGTCGCCGTAGTCGACGCCGGTGCTCTTGTCGACGAACTCGACGTTCCCGCCTTCGTCGTTTATCGCGTATCTCAATGCGTCGTTTTCGAATACGGCAGCCATAGGGCAACCTCCCACCGGTTTCGCGGTTACCAGCCCTGGTAGCGGAACCTGTAAAGTGCGATATCTTCCATGCGTATGAATGGCGGGTCCATTCGGCTGACGCGCCACCTATCGCCATTCATCGTCCACACCATCGTGATCCGGTGCGACTCATTCCCCACTGGTAGCCTCAGCATGTCGCTCGGCTCCAACTCCGGCCCGCCGCCGGCCCACATCTCGGCCACGGCCAGAACTTCGGCCCGATCGTCCGCAACATCGATCCACTCGCGTACGAACAGCCGGACGGCCGGATATCGCCATGCGGGGCGAACACCCCACTCGCGTTCGTGCCGACCGAGTGGTTCGCCCAGGTATCGCTGCAAAATCGAACGGAACGCCACGCCCACCGATTCCGAGGTTCGACCGTCCCGTTCGGCGTACTCGTCCGCGTAGAAGCCGAGCAGCGCGTCCACGTCTTCCGACTCGATGGCCGCCTTCCACCCCGTCATGGCAGCCATCACGGCGCGCTTGACGTCACCCGACGGATCGTCGTCGGACACCGCCGGCGATGCCAGGTCCTCGACAGCCGTGCATGCCGCGCATCGCGCTTCGGCCTCTGCCGCCGTCCCGTCATCGGTGCCGACACCCTCACCGAGACGCGCACTCTGTGTGCGTTCACCGGCCGCGTTCGTCCATTCGGTTCGTCGGCTCTCGCGACGAGATAGGATCAGAAACTCGTGGAGGTGGAGCGTGGCGCGAATCTCTTCCTCAGCGTCGGTGATGCCGGACACGGCGTACCATGCCTCCGACACTGCGGCATCGGCGACGTACGACGTTCCGGTGATGGGCCGGTCCGTCAGGCGTTCCTCGTTGTCGTCGATCTTCCGCCACACGTGGTACGCTTTGTCACCGTCGCGCGTTTCCCACGAGACGACGTTCTCGGCGCCTCGGCTCTCCACGCGCAGGCCCGAGGGCATCCGCGGCACCGTCACTCTGGCGGCCTCGGGCACGTACCAGTTCTCGTGCGAGTTGGCCGCCACGGCCAGCGGGCCGACGAGCGCGCTCCACGCGTTGCCGCGATCGACCTCCGGGAAGTGAGCGTTCATCTCGTCGCGCGCATGCTCGACCGACGTCAGATCGCCAGGGCGCAGCACTCGCTCAAATCGGTCGAGCACGGGCTTCGGCGTCTTTGCCGGCAGTGCGGGTATCCATCCATATCTGGGGCCGTTCGGGACGATCTCGGCATCGCGCGCTCGGTCGAAAACGCCGTACGTGGCGCGGATCAGACGACCTTCGTTGTGGTCGAAATCTAGGTCCCGGGATATCTCGTGAAACTCTACCGGCCGCTCGCACCGTGGCATATGATAGGCCACGGGCGTCGTCGAGAGGACCTCGTCGTAGGTCGGAATCAGTCGTTCCTCCACGAGGCGGCTGAACGTGGGCGCGAGCCACTCGTCAAACCGCCATCTGCCCTCTTCGGGCCAGATATCCCACGGCGGCTCGACGGAATACGCGGTTGCCCCGGCGGCGGCACCGAGAAGGAACATGATCGAGTACATCCCGCCGGGCATCTCAAGCGACCCGGGGAGGCACGAACCGGGCCGGTTGTAGCCGGCGTCGGCCCAGTACCACGACTGCGCCTCGACTCCCCACTGCGCCGTCGCTCCCGACATCCACAGTCCCATGCACGCCAGATGATCGATGTATTTCGCGTACTCGCTGTTCATCTCGTGCATAGGTATGACGTATTCGCCGTATTCGCACACCGTCTCGAACAGCGCCTGGTTGTCTGCCGAGCACCCTATCGCCGCGTAGTTCTCGCTCATGAGCTGCCAACTCATGAATAGACCGTATTCGCCTGCAAGCCGGATCACGTCGCGGGCGTACCGGGCGTTTCGGCCCATCGAGTACCGCGGTCCGGCGCCGTGCGCGACGAACGTGCGATGGCTCGCCTCGGAGAGCTGCAGCCCGACTATGCACGGGTACTGGTCTACCAGCCGACGGGCCTGCTCCAGCGGCATCGTGTCGTTGATGTCCGCGTTGTTCGTCTGGGTCTGGAGCGTGATGGGTATTCCGGCCTCTTGGGCGTGTGGCAGCAATGCCTCGGCGCGCCTGAAATGGTCGTCGCAAATGCCCTCGATCTGTATTGTGACGTGGGGCTTGAGCGATGAGTCGAGCCGCTCCCAGCCTTCGGCCATCGCCCGGGCGTTGCCCGCGTAGTCGGTCGGCCCCAGGTGCACGTTCGGCGGCGACGGCACCATCAGTATCAGGAGCGGGTGCTCCGGGGATATCTCGACCTTCAGCGGCGATTTCATTCGGCGATTCCGACTCCTGTTGCGGTTGCGGGCGACGCCATCAGAACGTACGGGCCTCTCGCCCATGGGACAAACCGTGTCCGGCCGACGCCGTCGATTCGCCAAACTGCCCCTCAGGGGTGGGAACGCGGGCCGCAACGCCGCATCATAGTGGTGTGACACCGTAACCGACCCGTCGTTCACAAGGAGCGCCACATGTTCTTCTCGGAAATCTCGGCAAGCCTGTACGCGTGGGATCTGGCGGACGAGGGAGTCGAACGCATACTGGGTAACCTCGAAGAGATGACCGCCACCAACTCGGCGTACCTCATCGCCGTGATGCACCACGAGAAGCGACCGCTCACCGACTACTTCTATCCGCATAACCCGGCGCGCAAGACCTACTTCCCCGAGGACAGCACCGCGTATTTTCGTCCCGACCGATCGATGTACGGGCGCATCGCACCCCGAACGTCGGACCGGGACCTGCTGGCAGGCACCGACTGGCTGGAAGTGCTTGTCAGCGCGGCGCGCAAGCGCGGAATGCGAACGGGTGTCGAACTCTCGCACACTCTGGTCGATCTGGAACGCGCCGAGAACGAGTTCCCCGACTGCATACAGCACGACATCTACGGCAATCGGTTGGAGAAGTTCCTGTGCTTCAACAGCCCCGATGCACGCGAATACATAACGGCGCTCTTTGCCGACGTGGTGACCAACTACGACATCGACTACGTGCAGACGTGCCTGATCCCGTTCCACAGCGGCCGCAACTCGCCGCACCCGGCGGTGCGCCTGATCGGCACGACGCTCGGCGGCTGCTTCTGCGATTCGTGCAAGGCCGCCGCAGGTGCCGCCGGCATCGACCTCGACGCGATCGGGAGGGCGTTGCTCCCGCTCGCCGACTCCATCAACAGCCCGTCGCTGGCCCAGGCGCACGAGATGGCGCTGATGCAAGCCAGCAACACGAGCGAGACGTCGCTATTGCTCGAGGTGCCCGAGCTTTACGAGTGGCTCGCGTTCAGACGCGACTCGCTGGCGAGGATGTTCAAAGACATCCACGAGAGGATACACGGCGTCAAGCCCGCCATCGACCTACGGCTCAACGCGTACATCACCGGAAATCAGGAGCTGAGCGGCATAGACCTGCGTGCGCTGAAGCCACACCTCGATTCGATCCGCTCTTCCGACTACTCGGAGCAGTCGGGCGATCCGGCCGGGCTGGAGCACAAACGACGCTGGTTGCTGTCCGTGCGCAGAGCCATCGGCGACGAGATGCGGTTCCTGTCGGCAATCGGCGTTCGCCCCAACGCCACGCCGGAGCTAATACGGCAGGGCGTGGTCGTATCGGCCGAATGCGGCGCCGACGGCATCACTATGGGCCACTACGACGGAGCGTCATTCTCCCGATTGCGAGCGATCAGGGAAGGTCTTGAGCTTGCAGACGTCGAGATGTTACCAACCGAGGCCAGCTGACGATGCCGCCCCCCCCACCACGCGTAAGTCGAGAGCCGTTGCTGTCTCGCGATAGGCTCGAAAGCATTGAGGCCGGCGCGATAGAGATATTGGCCGAGATCGGCATCGAGGTCCGGCACGACGGCATTCGCGACGCCGCCAAGCGCAAGGGCGTGCGATTTCGTGGCGACCGGGCCGTGTTCGGGCGGCAGGCCGTCCAGAGCTGCATCGAGGCCGACCGGGACAGCAATCGGAACGCCTTCGGGCAGGTTCCGGACCCCGAACCCGAACTGACGCTGGGAGTGAGTCAGTATTCGCACCATCGTCTCTGCCACGAAACCGGCGCGGTCGAGCCGTTCACAACCGAGCGGCTGATCGAGGCGACGAAGATCGTGGATTCGCTGGCGTCGAGGGGCGTTCGCGCAGGCGCGCCCGGAACGCCGATGGACGTGCACCCGGACCTCCAGCCGTTGAAGATGTACTGGATCAGCGCCGTCTACGCCCGACACGGAAGATTTCATGCCGACCCGCGCTCCGTCAGGTCGTACGGATACGTCATGGACATGGCCGAGGCCTTGGGCCGGCCGATACGCGCCCTGCCGGTGTACTCGTTCAGTCCGCTCACGATGGGCGGCGAGTCGCTCGACGCGGTGCTGGCATTCGAGAGCCGAATCGACCTGGCCGTGGTGCTTGCGATGCCCGCTATGGGGGCTTCGGCACCGATCGCAGCCGGAGACGCCTACGCGATGACGGCCGCGGAAGTCATCGGCGGGGCGATGGTGTTGGCCGAGGCAACGCAGCTTGAGGTTGGCTGGGAAATCAGCATGTATCCGTCCGACATGCGCGAAATGGCGATGGTGTTCGGCTCGCCGGAGAACATGTTGCTTCAGATGGCCTCGGCGGAAGTCGACGCGTTCCTCCACGGCGCGCCCTTCTCGCCCGGAGTCGAGAACATCCATACTATGGCCAAAGAGCCGGGTCCACAAGCCGCGGCGGAGAAGGCCAGCATCATGACGGCTGGCGCATTGCTCGGCTCGCGGCACTTCTCGCACGCGGGGACGCTCAGCCTCGACGAGGTGTTCAGCGACGAGCAACTCGCGATAGACTGCGAGATCCGCGACCACGTGCAGCGCATCGTCGGCGGCATCGACCTCGATACCGATCCGGCCACGTGCGTCGACCGAGTACTGCCGGGCCTCGAATCCGGCTATGCCGGCGCCGACGAGACTGCCGCCAAGTATCGCGAGACGTTCTGGCGCCCGGCGCTTTTCGAACGTCGCCAACTCGGACCATGGCTGCGCGACGGCAAGCCCGAACTGAGAGAACGCGCACGCAAGATGGTACGCGACGCGCTCGACGACTACGACTACGAACTAGACCCGACGCTCAGGCGCGAACTGGACGCGATCTACGCCCGCGCGGAACGTGAGCTTTAGGCATGGCGGCGCACAGGGGCGTGCAGTCACCCACACGGAGACGGCGAATATGACCGCAACAGCCACCAAATCGATCACCGAACCGGCCCGAAAGACCCCCGTGGCGGCAGAAGTCGACGTGGCAGTCGTCGGGGGCGGCGTCGCAGGCGTAATCGCGGCCATCGCATCGGCGCGGGCCGGCGCGCGGACGCTCCTCATCGAGAAGAGCGACCACGTAGGCGGTTACTTCGCCGAGGGCCCGGGCGGTCAGACCGTCGGCACGTCGTACCAGGACATGAACGGCAAGATGATCATCAAGGGCATCCCCTGGGAGTTCATGGAGCGGCTCATCGCCGCGGGCGGAGGGACGCCGCCGGTCGACATAGACGTATCGGGCATGGACAAGGTCGACAGCAACGTAAGCTACGACCATTCGATGCAAACTCGGCACATCGGTAAGAGCAAGCCGCACGTCGAGTTCGAAGCGGTCAAGACGCTTGCATTCGAGATGCTCGAACAGGCCGGGGCCGAGCTGCTCCTCAACACGATGACGGTAGGTGCCCTCGTCGAGGCCGACGCGGTCACGGGCGTGTTGGTCGAGAATAAGTCCGGCCGGTCGGCCATCCTCGCCACTGTTGTTGTGGATTGCTCCGGCGACGCGGACGTGGCGGCGTTCGCGGGTGCGCCGTTCGAGATCGCGCCGAAGAAGGACATGTATCAGATATCGCGCGGCTCCCGCGTTGCGATCCACGACGACGAGGGTCGGCCTGTGATAGTCGGCGGCGTCGGCGGCAGCTACGATTGCGGAGACGGCACCGACGCTTGGGACCTGACGCGCGCCGAGATTCACATACGGAAGCTGGCAGTCGCCCAGTTGGCCGAAATACGGAAGCGACCCGGGTTCGAGTCGTGCTACATCTACGGCACCGGAGAGTGCCAGCACCTGGGCGTCCGTGAGACCAGGCGGATCGTCGGGGAATACATGCTGACGGAGGACGACGTCGTCGAAGGCAGCAAGTTCGACGACACGATCGCCAAGAGCGCGAACCCGGTCGACATGCACATGGCGGGGGATACGAACGAGAACCGCACGGTGAAGACGGACTACCACGACATTCCCTATCGCAGCCTCGTCCCGAAGGCAATCGACGGGCTGCTGGTGGCGGGGCGCTGCATCTCGGCAACGCACGTGGCCGAAGCGGCGATCAGGAAGGTCCCGGTCTGCATGGCAACCGGACAAGCTGCCGGAACCGCTGCCGCGCTTTCGTGCAGATCCGGCGTCGCGCCCAGAGCGCTCGACGTTTCGACTCTTCAGAGAGCACTGCGCGACCGGGATGCGATAGTGTAGAAAGGCTCACGGCGATGAGAATCAGCATACCATTCGGCGAGAAGACGATAGGCCTGACCGTGGACCTGCCGCAGCGGCAAGTCGTCATCGCTAGTCCCGGATCGCCCGACCGGACGAGGTCGTGGCACGACGTCGTGTCCGCCGCGCTGAGGTCGCCAATGGGCACCGACCCGCTGGAGAAGACCGATCTGCGGGGGAAGAAGGTCGCGGTGATCACCGACGACTGGGGCAGACCGACCCCGGCTCACGAGGTAGTGCCGCTCATCGTCGACACGCTTCGTGCGGCAGGCGCGGCGGACGACGATATGACGTTCCTCACCGCCAGCGGCATGCACGACCCGATGTCCGAAGCGGACCTGATTCGGAAACTGGGCGAACCGATTGTGCGCGGGTTCCGGACGATCTCGCACGATGCCGGCGACCGAACATCGATGGAGTGCGTCGGGATCACGCGCCAGGGCACGCCCATCTGGGTGAATCGATACGTCGCCGAAGCCGATTTCACCCTCGCGCTCGGGCGAATCCACCCACATGAGTCGCATGGGTACGAGGGCGGCTACAAGATGGTTCTGCCCGGCGTGACTGGCTTCGACACCATCACGCGCGACCACGCGTTCAACTTCTCGCCCGAGTCGGTGGTCGGCGTGCTGGAGAACCCGAGTCGTGAGGAGACCGACGCCGTCGGCGCGATGGTCGGCATCGACTTTCTCATAGACGTCGTCGTCACCGACCTCGGCGAACCGGTCGAGGCTTTCAGCGGAGAGACCATGGCGGTACACCACGCGGGGGTGGAATATGGCGACCGCGAGGTGTGGGGCGCCGAAGTGGGCGAGCCCGGCGACGTAGTGGTCGTCTCGCCGGGAAGCGGGCAGGTGCCGACACCGTATCGCCTGGAGACGCTCTACAGAGCCGCTCGCGTGACCGCGCCCACAGGCACGCTGATCGGCGTCACGTCGGAGCCGACCGAAATGGAGACGATCGACGGCGACGCGATCGCCGACGATTCGCTGCTGGCTCTCGACGCCGACCGCTTTGTCGCCAAACTGCCCACGCTGGCGTTTTCGGAGATCGTGAGGCTGCACGAAGCGCGCCGCTGGCGTCTGGACGAACGCACGATACAGTGGCGACTGAAATCCGTGCGGGGAGAGTTCTACCGTCGCCGGAAAGTGGGCGAGATACTGGCGCGCAATGCCGTCCTGACACCCGATCCAAATACCGCGCTGAGGGACGCATTGGGCCGATTCGGACCAGATGCTCGGGTAATTGTTGTGCCGGAGGGAACGGCTACACTGCCCAAGCAGACGCTGTTTGTCGCTCAGCGATGAGGTGACGCGAAAGAAAATCCTAAAGATCGATCGAAATTATCGGAAATTGGGGAACTCTCTCCGCGATGGCGGCGTCTTGTAATGTTAGCGGATGTGCCACAAGGAGTGGTACCGGCGCGTCAGTCTCAGGAGGTTAACGATGAGCGAGAAACAGCACGGCATCAACACGTTGGCGTTGCACGCGGGGCAAGAGCCGGATTCGGCCACCGGGGCCCGAGCAGTGCCCATCTACCAGACCACCAGCTACGTCTTCGATTCGTCGGAACACGCGGCCAATCTCTTCGCATTGAAAGAGTTCGGCAACATCTACACGCGCATCATGAATCCGACGCAGGACGTGCTGGAGAAGCGGCTGGCCGCCATGACCGGCGGAACCGCGGCGCTCGCGGTCGCATCGGGTCAGGCCGCATGCACGATAGCCATCCTGAACATAGCTTCGTCGGGTGACAACATCGTGTCGACGTCGTTTCTGTACGGTGGGACGTACAACCTGTTCCACTACACGCTTGCCAAGATGGGCATCGAGGTGCGCTTCGTAGATTCGTCAGATCCGGCGAACATAGCCGCCGCCATCGACGACCGGACACGGCTCGTCTTCACCGAGTCTATCGGCAACCCGAAGAACAACATCGACGACTTCGAGGGTATCTCGGCCATCGCTCACGAGCACGGTATCCCGTTCGTCGTAGACAATACCGTCAGCCCGCCGCCGCTGTTCAGGCCGTTCGACCACGGCATCGATATTGTTATGTACTCGCTCACCAAATTCATCGGCGGCCACGGCACAAGCATCGGCGGTGCCATTGTCGACGGTGGCACGTTCAACTGGGACAACGGCAAGTTCCCCGAACTGACCGAGCCCGATCCGTCGTACCACGGCGCGAACTACTGGGCGGCGTTCGGCAACCACGACGAGGCACTGATCCCGGGCATCGCGTATATTATCAAGGCGCGAGTGCAGCTTCTGCGCGATCTCGGTCCGGCGATATCGCCGTTCAACTCGTTCCTGTTCCTACAAGGGCTCGAGACGCTGCCGCTCAGGATGGAGAGGCACTCCGCCAACGCGCTCAAGGTGGCCGAGTGGCTCGAGAAGTGCCCGCTGGTGACCTGGGTCAACTACCCCGGGCTGAAGAGCCACGACGACCACGAGCGCGCGAAGAAGTATCTTTCGGGCGGGTTCGGAGCGATCATCGGCTTCGGCATCAAGGGTGGCAGCGATGCCGGCGCCAAGCTCATCGACTCGGTCGAATTGCTCTCGCACCTCGCCAACATCGGCGACGCGAAGAGCCTAATCATCCATCCTGCAACGACGACGCACCAGCAACTGACACCGGATGAGCAGGAGACGACCGGCACCACGGACGACTACGTCCGTCTCTCTATCGGGCTTGAGGACGCGGACGACATCATCGCGGACCTCGATCAGGGATTGAGGAAGAGTCAGGGATAATGGCGCAAACCGACGAAGGTACAGTGAAGGATCTTCTGCCGCCAGGTGCGCTGGATGATCCTTCATCGGTCGGCCTAACGCGAGCCCGGGTGGTCGAGCTTGTACCCCCGGGCTCGCCTTTCGATTTGGAGGCCGGCGGGTCGATCGCTCCCGTCGTCGTCGAGTACGAAGCGTACGGCGAGATGAATGTCGACCGCAGCAACGTCGTCCTGGTGTGTCACGCTCTGTCGGGCGACGCCCACGTCGCCGGATGGGATGCAGGCGCGCTGGAGGCTGGCCGCAGATGGCGTCTGCGCAAGCCCGGATGGTGGGACGAAGTGATCGGCCCGGGCAAAGCCATCGACACGACCAAGTACTACGTGCTCTGCGCCAACGTCCTGGGCGGCTGTTACGGAACAACGGGGCCGGAATCGACCGACCCGGCCACCGGACGCCCGTACGGCATGAGCTTCCCGATCGTCACGGTGAGCGACTGGGTCCGGCTCCAGGCGATGCTGCTGGACCACCTGGGCATCGAGCGTCTGCTTGCAGTCGTCGGCGGCTCGCTGGGAGGCCAGCAGGTCATCGAATGGGCGCTGGCGTATCCCGATCGGGTTGAGAAGATCATAGTGTTGGCCGCTTCGGCGAAGCTGAGCGCCCAAGGCCTGGCATTCAACGCGGTCGGCCGGCACACGATCATGAGCGATCCCGATTTCCGCGACGGGGACTACTACGGCCACGACGTCCCCGGCCAAGGGCTGTCGGCAGCGCGGATGCTCGCCCACATCACATATCTGAGCGACGTCGGGATGGAACAGAAATTCAGCCGACGGCTGCAGAACAAGGCCGAACCCGACTTCGATTTCGGCATCGAGTTCGAAGTCGAAAGCTACCTTGCATATCAGGGCAAGTCGTTCGTCGAACGGTTCGACGCCAACAGCTATCTCTACATCACACGCGCCATGGACTATTACGACGCGGCCGCGAGCTGGGGCGAGGGCGATCTAACACAAGCGTGCTCCAGAGTCGAGGCCGACGCGATGGTCGTCTCCTTCTCGTCGGATTGGCTCTACCCGCCGGCCGAGTGCCGTGAGCTTGCGATAGCCCTTTCACAGTTCCATCGACCGGTGACGTACATCGAGGTGCCGTCGTCGTACGGGCACGATGCATTTCTGGTCGAGGAGCAGGTCGTCGGCCGGCTGCTGACCGACTTCCTGAGAAACGAGCGACCGGCATGAGCGATTCGCTGCCAGAGTGGGGAGAACGTCTCGTGCAGCTTCTGCTTGAGCGCACGTCC
>CAZSJP010000070.1:0-11329 GCA_964606675.1 uncultured bacterium | reverse complement strand
GAGCATATCCTGCAGCAGTTCGGTCACCCGTGGTCCCACCCCGCTGACGATGAGGGGCGTCTTGATCGGCACCATGCGCGAGCCGGCAACCTCGGCCAGCAGCGGGTTGCGAAGGTCGTCCGGCAGTCTCGGGCTATCGAGCGTCTCGCCGAGGTCGTCCCGCGCCCGGCTCTCCGAGTCGTCTCCGAAATCTCGCCACCAATCGCGCGGCGGCATGTAGGTTCCCGAGCTGAATCGCTTCGGCCCCGGCGATTCCATCGCCCTGTCGGGAATGCGCAACATGTACTCGATCGGGGTGATGCCCGCGATCGGGGCCTTCGAGAATGACATGATCCACGCCACGGCGCCGACCATCTTCCCGTTGATGAACACGGGCGACCCGCTCATGCCCTGAGCGACCCCCGTCTCGGCAAGCGGCCCGCCGTCGAGCGACGCAACGATAGCATCGCTTTGGACGCCATGCCCGCGCAGTACGGCCAGTACTTCCACGCTGAACGTGTCTATGGTGCTGCCATGGAAGACGGTTAGCCCGTATCCCTTCATCCCCGCGCGGATGTCCGCAATCGGCATCACGGCCTGACGGCCGCTATCGGCCTCGACCGCTATAGCCGCCTGCGTTCCGATGGTTGCCAGGATCGCAGCGCTGCAGGCTATGAACCAGGTATGTCTCACGGATTGCAGCACTTCTGAGCTCCAGACACAAGGTGTAGCGCACATGAGGCCCGCCGACGAGAGCACGGCGTGGCCGATAATCTCCAACCTCCGATGACGCAGTTCGGGTTCCGACCTGCGCCCCGTGCCGCTACATTGATACGCGACGGCGCTCTTCGCCCGATTGGGCAAGTTGAGCGGCAATCATTAAGTATACGGCATCTGGTGGACGTGTTGGAAGCCTTTGCTGCGCCCGCGTGCGTACGGCAGATCGTGGCGTGCAGCACGAAATCCGACACCGCCCGGCTTCAGTCAGCACGCAGAGGCGGCGGCGACCCGATCCGGCGGCCCTGCATGGAGGCACACAATGAAAGTAGCAGATCGCAACGCGGCACCGTTTCGCAAGATGGTGGTGCTTGGTGAGAGCACGGTCGAAGGCGGCGGATGGCTGGGCGAGCAGTCCGAGCGCTGGGGCGACGTTCTCGCAGGCCTGATCAACTCGAGCCAGGCCGAACAGATGGAGTACGTCAACAAGGGCATCGGCGCCAACGCCATCAGCCCGCGCAGCCCCGGCTACGAACTCAGCGCGAAACCGAGCGCCATGGAACGGTACGAGAAGGACGTGATCGCCGAGAAACCCGACCTGTTCGTGCTCTGCTACGGACTGAACGACATGCGGGCCGGCATGCCGCTGGGCGACTTCGTGGAGGATATGCGCAAGATCATCAGGGACGCCAAGGAAGCGTGCGACCCGGTGATCGTCCTGACGACGATCTACTACATGACCGGCTGGAAGAGCTTCCCGCCATTCGACGTTGGCTCGGTGGCGCTGACGGAGGAGTACAACACGGCCATCAAGGCGCTTGCCACCAGTGAGGGCTGTCTGTTGGCCGACGTCTGGGACGCCGAGGGTGGCGCCGACTGGCTCATGAACCCCGACGGCGTGCATGCGAACAAGGTCGGCAACCTGCTCATCGCCGGCCGAGTGTTCGAGACGATCGCCAAGTCGTGTAGCGGCGTGTCGAAGAGCATCTACGAGCGCGATCTGCCCACCGGATGGACGCAGGGCACGATGGCCGCGCGCGAAAGCCACGGCGACCCACACGATCCGTGGTGGCGCGCGTAGGAAGCCGCTAACTGGTGCGTGGCGGGTGGCCTGGCCAGTCGCCACGCATGTTGCTGCCGGTATGCAGGAACGCGTCGCGTACCTCGAATGCCTCCCGCAGGCCCCACTTGTCGAGCATCTCGTCCGGCCCGACGAGCGCGTCATCATACTCGTCTATCTGCCGAGTTAGCTCCGTATCGAGCGTTTGCCGCACATCGGACATGCCCGGGTCGTCGACGAGATTAGCGAGCTGGTATGGATCGCGAACGTCGTCGTAGAGCAGCCACGGCCCGCCGATGTTGCGGGCGTACGTGTACCTGTCGGTTTTCAGAGCGCGCCATGCCTTGATGCCCTGATGCACCGCCTGATCCATGCAATGCATCTCGGCGATGTAGATCGCGCGGTCCGGGTTCGCCGCGCGCCCGGCGACAGGCTCCGACAGGTCCTCGCCGTGCATTCCGCCGCTTCCTTCCGCGCCGAGCAGGCCAAGCATCGTCGGCGTGAAGTCCATCAGCCCGAACAGCAGATCGGATGTCGTTCCTTCCTCGATCAGCCCCGGCGCCCGCATGATGAGCGGTATCCTCACCGATTCGGCCCAAGGCTGTTGCTTGTTGTAGTGCCCTTGCGAGCCGAGCATCGAGCCATGGTCCGACGTGAAGACGACGAGCGTGTCGTCTGCCAGGCCGCGTTCGCTTAGATGGTCGAGGATGCGGCCAAGCTCTGCGTCGAGTGCCGTGGTGTGCGCGTAGTAGCCCGCCAGGTCTTGCCGGTGCTCCTCGGTTTCGGGGCAGTTCGGCGGCAGTTCGATGGCGGCCGGGTCGTACAATCCCTCGGAACCCGGCGGCCACGGCACGTACGGGCTGTGCGGCGGCCCCCACGAAAGAAACGCGCAGAATGGCGAGTCGGGATGGTTCTCTACGTGATCGTCGATGAATCCGAGCGCCAGCTCGGTCTGTACGGTCGGTTCGTAGCCGTCGGCGAACACCGGCTCGGGTTCGTCGAGGAAATACTTCGCGACGAGGTAGTCGTGGTGGCAGTTCCACACGGCCCAGTAGTCGTCGAACCCGAGGCGTTCGGGGCCGGGCGGGATGAACTTCGTGCGGGGGATGCCCGCGATGTGCCACTTGCCGACGTAGCCGCATCGGTAGCCGCTATCGCCGAGTGTGCGCGCGATAGTAGGCACGTCGGTGCGAACGGGCAGGTCGTTTATCATGGCGCCGTGGCCGGTGGAATAGAGCCCCGTGAGCATCATCGCGCGGGCCGGAGTGCAGACCGGCGTGTTCGTGTATGCGCGGTCGAACCGGCATCCCTCGGCTGCCAGCATGTCCATGTTGGGCGTGCGGACGTTCGGGTCGCCTGAGCATCCCATCGCGTGCGCCCGCATCTCGTCGCCGAATATCACGAGTAGGTTGTGGGGCATGCGTTGTCCTCTCACCATGCTTCATCCGCAGATGTGGCAGCGCTCAGTACTTGGCCATTCCGAACGTAGTGAGGAATCTCTTTCGTGTCGAGGGCATCACACCGATTCGAGATTCCTCGGCTTCGTCGGCTGACGCCGACGTTTGGAGTTTGCCCTGCCGAGCTGAGCCGGGCGGCAAACTCCGGGTGCGTTTCGAACGGGCGTCTGGTGCGTCGCTCGGAACGACGGCGGGCTAGTGCGGACCTAGGGGCGCGGTCTCCGCGGCCGCATTCGGCGCACCATCGCACCACGAGGGCGCGGAAACCGCGCCCCTACGCCGGTTCGCAGATAGCCCGAGCAGTTCCGAAGGAACTGCCAACGTCCGCGTAGCGGACGACGCTCTTCGCGTTGTCCCCCACACCGCCCACACGTACGTTGATTCTCCTACGACCAGGCCACCACAGCCTCCACACCGGGGACCTCACATGAACGATCGTTTCGAACCCATCCTGACCATCCTGCGCGCGAACGAAATGGCGATCGCGTGGAGATGCGTCGTCGCCGACCCCGCCGGGGCCGAGAGACCCGGCTACGACGACTCGGAATGGAGCGACAGACTCAAAGGGGCGTATGGCACCGGAAGGCCCGTGGCATGGTTCCGGGGCGCCATCGCGAAATCGCCGCTGATGACCGGAGTCGTCTCGGCGAGGGCGGCTCTCGGCGGGCAGCTCACGGTATGGGTCGATGGGCAACAGGTCGCCGACGGATTCGAACCGACGTTCGAGATGCCGGCGCCCGCCGAAGGCGACACGCTGATCGCTATCCGCAGTGAGCTTGGCGCGCTATCGTCGGAGCAAGAACAGATCGTGCTGTTCGAGTCCGAGCGGCTGTACGACATCAAGACGGCCCGACGCAGCCTCGATTTCGTGCTTCAATGGCGCGAAGCCCAGCCGCAACACGCCAGCGCTATCGACGCGGCGCTCGAGCGGTACGCCGAGACCGTCGATGCCGATTCGTACGAGACGGACCCCGACACATTCCGGAAGCAGGTGGTTGCTGCAACCGATATCCTGCGCGAGTTGGACCCGTTGGCCAAGCAGTACACGGTGCACGTTGTGCCGCACTCGCACGTCGACCTGGCCTGGGGCTGGCCCTACACCGAGACGAAGCGGCTCGCCAAGGCGTTCTTCGCCGAAGCGTTGCGCCTGATGGACGAGCATCCCGACTACACGTTCGCGCAAGACCAGCCGCCGATGTACGAGCACGTCGAGGGCAGCGAGACCGAGAGAGCCGTCGCCCGGCGCGTCACCGAGGGCCGGTGGGACATCCCCGGCGCGACCTACGGCGAACCGGAGAGCTTCGTTCCGGGCGGCGAATCGTGGGTGCGGCAGATGTTATACACGAAGCGCTACTTCAAGGAGCGCTACGGCAAAGACATCGCCATCCACTGGGCCCCGGACAACTTCTCCGGGCATGCCGGCACACTGCCGCAGATATGGAAGCTGTGCGGTATCGAAGCGTTTGCGTTCGGGAACTGGTACCAGGCGGACCACGGCGGGCAGTTCCTGTGGGAGGGGCTTGACGGCACGCGCGTGTTCGCTCACTACTTCACCGGGCACTACGATTCGGCGCAGATGATCGAGCAGGACAAGGTGATAGAGAACGTGTGCGCGCACATGAGTTCGACCGCGCTCGATAAGTGCATGCTGCTCGACGGCGACGACCTGACGCCTCCGTGGCCGGGAAGCCCGAAGGGACTCGCGAAGCTTCGCAAGCTGGCCGCATTCCCGAACATCGAGTTCTCGACGCCGCATCGGTTCTTCGACGACGTCGACAAGACCGATGCGAACCTTCGCGTCGAGACGGGCGAGCTTATCAGCACCGTCGGTCACCGGCACAACAACGTCGGCGCCTACACCACGTTCGCCGAGGTCAAGCGGCGCAACCGGATATCCGAATGGGGCCTGCGAACGGCCGAAGCCCTTGCCGCGTTGGCGATGCGTGCCGGCGACAGAGTCGGCGAGGGCGACTACCCGATGGACATGTTCCGCAGGGCGTGGAAGCATACTCTCTTCAACCAGATGCACGACATCCTGCCGGGAACCGCGATACATGAGGCTTACGACGAGGCGTACCGACGCTACGACGAAGTCGACGCGGTCTGCACGGAGGCGACCGCTGCCGCGATCAACGTGCTTTCGTCCGGCATCGATACCCGTGGCGAAGGGATCCCCGTGGTGCTGTTTAACACACTGTCGCATGGCCGATCGGACCCCGCCGAGGTCGTGCTCACTGAGCCGCACAGCTACTACGAGGGATTCGAAGCGGTCGACTCACGCGGGCGCGAGGTACCGACGCAGGTGCTGTCGAGCACCATCGGCACGTTCGACAAGACCAACAAGACGTACCACGTGCTCGCGCTGCCGGATGAACTGCCTTCGCTGGGGCATCGGACAATCTGGCTTCGGCCTGTCGGAGAGCGCCCGCGTCGCTTCGCGTCGATGGTGAGCGCCGACGCGCTAGAGCTTGAGAACGACTACCTGCGCGTTCGAATCGACCCGAGCACCGGGTGGGTGTCGTCCATCCTGGACAAGGCCGCCGACCGCGAGGTCGTGCCCGATGGCAAACAGGCGTGCGCGCTCCAGGGTACGCAGGACATGGGTAACCCGTGGCACCTGGCGCTCGAGGGCGATAGCTGGACATTCAACGAGACCGTGGCGACCGAGGTCGTCGAGGATGGCGACGTTCGCGCCGCGATTCGAGTTACCACGACGTGGCGAAGCTCGACATTCGTGCAGGAGTTCCGTCTGTGCCGCAACAGCGCGCGGCTGGAGGTCCGCACCGAAGTCGACTGCCACGACGCCGACATGGTCTGCACCGTGCTTGTTCCGTTGGCGCTGCCGGTCGACGCGACCTGGACGTCCGAGGTGCCGTGGGGCGCTGCCGAGCGCGAGATACCCGACAGCGACCGCGCGGCACACACGTGGACGGACCTGTCGGGCGCCGACGTATCGAGTGAGGCGTGGGGCGTGTCGCTGCTGAACGACGGGCGCTACGGCCATTCGCGGCTGGAAGACGGCACGCTGACGCTGACGCTGCTGCGTTCGGTGAAAGCGCATCTGTCCGACGACCAGACCGACGAGGGGCACCACGAGGTGACGTACGCGATCCTGCCACACGATGGACGCTGGCAAGACGCCGACACGATCCAGCAGGCACACGCTCTGAACGCGCCGATCGTCGCGCTCCGAGACATCCCGCACGAGGGTTCGCTGCCGGCCGTTGCGAGCGCTCTGTCCGTCGAGCCGGCGAACGTCGTGCTTGCCGCTCTCAAGAGAGCGGAGGACGACGACTCGTGGGTGCTGCATCTGTACGAGTCGACCGGACGGGCGGCCGAGGCCGTTCTGACGTTCGACCGCCCCGTCTCCGAGGCAACCGAGATCGACGTGATCGAGTGGGAGCCGGGCGCCACCGTCGATACCGATGGCGCGGCGGTGCGCCGCTCGTTCAGGGCGTGGGAAGTCGTCGCTCTGCGGGTGCGATTCTGAATAGGTAGGGAGAGAGGAACGCGCAATGTCTGATGGACCGAAGAGCACCCGCAGACTTGACGAAGTCGAGTCTGCCAACCTCGAGGCCGACGTAGTCGACCTCGGCGACGGCCTGGTGTTGCGGGCGTCGACGCCCGACGACCGCGGGGCGCTCGCCACGTTCTTCGGCGACGTGTTCCCCGGCCCGAACGAGACCGAGCCGGCCGGTTGGCTCATCACGTGGACGAAAGACTTGATGAGCGGACAGCACCCGATCGTCGCGCCGTCTGACTTCACCGTCGTGATCGATACCGGCACGGGCGCGATAGTCTCGGGGTGCGGGTTCATACCGCAAGTGTGGCGCTACGAAGGCATCGAGTTCGGCGTCGGACAGCCCGAAATCGTCGCAACGCACAAGGACTACCGCAGGCGCGGCCTGGTGCGCAAGCAGTTCGACATGCTGCACCGGTGGAGCGCCGAGCGGGGGCATCTGGTCACGGCCATCAACGGTATTCCGTTCTACTACCGGCAGTTCGGGTACGACATGGCGCTCGACAAAGGCGGCGGCCGCACGGGTTCGCTGGCAGGCATCGGCGCGCTCAAGGAAGGCGAGGCCGAGCCTTACGCAATACGCGAGGCAACGACGGACGACATTCCGCTGTTCATGAAAACCTACGAGCAGTCGGCCCGACGGTCGATGATTTCCTGCGTTCGCGACGAAGCGATGTGGGACTACGACTTCAGCGTCCGAACAGAAGGTCAGCGCCAGGCACACCGCGTGATCGAGGACGAAAGCGGCGAGCCGGTCGGAACCATCATATACGGACGGGGTTCGTACCGGCACATGAGCATCGAGTCCTACGAAGTGCTGCCCGGTGTTCCTTGGTCGGACGTGACGCCGTCGGTGCTTCGCTGGATCAAGGCCGAGTGCGAAGCCAACGCGGCAAATGACCCGAACGGCGACGCGGTCGAAGCGCGCACGTCGTTCGGGATGCACTTCGGTCTGCTGCCGACGCACCCGGTGTTCGACCTGATCGGCGACATGCTGCCCGGTCACCAGCGGCAATACGCGTGGTACATGCGCGTTCCCGACGTGTCGGCGTTCCTCAATCATATCGCTCTGGTGCTCAGCCGACGGCTGGCCGAGTCTGCCGTGGCGGGTTTCAGCGGCGAGATCAAGGTCGGATGGTTCGTCGACGGCGTGCGGGTGCTATTCGAAGGCGGCCGCGTGTCCGCGGAGCCGTGGAGTCCGACCGTGGACGACACCGGCCACGCTCATTTTCCGTATCTCACGTTCCTGCAACTGCTGTTCGGGTACCGGTCGTTGGACGAGCTCAAGTACGCGTACGCCGACTGCAACGCAGACGCTAACACGAACCGCGACAAGAGCGTCGACGCCGGCGTGCTCCTCTCGGCGCTCTTCCCGAAGCGCCCATCCCTCGTCTGGAACGTCACGTGAGCGATAGGAGCGACATGAGCCAGCCCGGCGAGGCACTCAGCCTCGACGGCGGGTTGGTGCTGCGGCACGCCACCGTCGACGACATCGAGCCTATCGCCGAGTGCTACAGCGAGGTGATGTCGAACCGCGAGACCGGCGAAGCCAACCTGGGCGTGATGGGATGGACGTGCGTCCTGATGGGCGGGGTGCACCCGACGACTCGCGCCCACCATTTCACGCTTGTGGAAGACACGGCGACGGGCCAGGTGGCCTCTGCGTGTGGGTTCATACCGCAGCGGTGGAGCTACGACGGCGTCGAACTCAGCGTCGGCCGACCGGAGATAGTCGCCACGCGCGAGGCCTACCGGCGCCGCGGATTGGTGCGCGCGCAGTTCGACCTTCTGCATCGCATGAGCGAGCGCCGCGGCGACCAATTGCTCATCATCGACGGCGTCCATTGGTACTACCGCCAGTTCGGATACGAGTTGGCTCTGGAGCGCCCGGCTGCACGCGGCGGGAGCGCGTCTATCGTCCCCGCTCTGCCCGACGGGCATGCCGAGCCGGTGCGATTGCGGGAAGCGACCGACGCCGATATTCCGTTCCTCTCGCGCATGTACGAGCAAACGGTCGACCGTTCGCTGTTCGGGTGCTTGTACGACGATGACGCCTGGCGTTTCGTTCTGAACCCACCGACAGAGGGCTATCGGAAGCGGATCGGCATCATCGAAAGAGACGGTCCCGTAGGCATCGTCGTGCACGACGGTCGCCTGAACATCCACGTCTACGAACTGGCGCCGGGGGTCTCATGGCTGACGACGACCCCGTCGGTGCTCCGAGCCCTCAAGGCCGACTGCAACGAAGCCGAGAAGCACTCGTTCTGGGTTCAGAGCGACCATCCCGTGCTCGAAGCGATCCCGCATCTCTTGCCCGAGTCGTTCACCCAAACGCACGAGAGTTGGTACGTCCGCATACCCGACGTGCCGGGCTTCATCCGGACGACCGCCCCGGTGCTCGAGCGGCGCCTGGCCGACTCGGTGGCGGTCGGGCACACCGGTTCGCTGGAGATAGGCTTCTACACCGACGGCGTCAGGCTCGGGTTCGACGACGGCCGGCTGACGCTCGTCGAGCGCTGGAAACCCGGCGTCGGCATAGGTCACGACCACGGCTTCCCCGACCTCACGTTCGTCCAGTTGCTGATGGGCTACCGCTCTCTCGACGAGCTGTGCAGCGCGTTCGCCGACTGTGCGCCCAAGGACGACGAATCGAGAGTTTTGCTCGACATCCTGTTCCCCAAACGACCGTCGTTCGTCTGGTCGATCTCGTAGGACGTCAACGACATTCCCCGATGCGGAGACACCGAGGATGAGCAACACCGTTCGAGTAGCTGTGATCCAGCAGTCGTATCCCGATTTCGATCGAGACGGCAACATGGCGAAGGCCGAGGCTGCCATCCGTGCGGCCGCGGAAGATGGGGCACGGATTGTCTCTACCGTCGAAATGTTCCTGTCGGGATATCCGCACCAGGGCAAGGACGAGGAGTGGGACGCGTTCGTCGCGCGCATGCACGAGACTGCCGAGCCGGACGACGGCCCGTACGCGACGCGTCTGGCGAACCTCGCCGGAGAGCTGGGGATTCACTTGATCGCGGGCGTCTGCGAGGCACGCGACGGGAACCTCTACAACTCGGCGTTCCTGTTCGACCCTCACGGCGAGCACGTGGGCACGTACAGCAAGGTGCACGTGTGCCGGTTCTCGAAGATGGAGGACTTGTGCGCCGACGGCGATGACTGGCGCGTCTGGCCACTGGATATCGACGGCGAGGTCGTCAAGGCGGGCATCATGATCTGCTACGACCGCGAGCATCCCGAGAGCGCCCGCGTGCTGATGCTTAAGGGCGCCGAGTTGGTGATCGTCCCCAACGCATGCGGCATCGAGTGGAAACGGATGAGCCAGTTGCAGATACGTGCGTTCGAGAATGTCTATGCCGTCGCGATGGCGAACCATTCCGAGCCGTGCAACGGGCAGAGCGTCATCATCGACCAGAACGGCGATATCGTAGCCCGCGCCGGCGAGGGCGAGGAGAACCTGATTGCCGACGTCGATCTCGACGCCGTGCGAGACGCGCAGTCGAAGTCGATTTGGGGCGACCACTACCGCCGGCCGGACAAGTACGGTCTTGTAGCCGAGACCGAGTGAAGGAGAGCCTGTGCCATTCCCCGACATCCCCCGAGACGGCGCATACCTCGGCGACCGAGGCGCGCAACCCGCGTTTCGCTTCGCCATCGTCGGCGACACGCATAGCCACCGCCCCGGGGACCCGGCCGATCCGTCGGATACGCTGCTCAGCATCATCGCCGAACTGAACCTGCTAACGCCCGACTTCGTCATCGGCGCCGGGGACCTGATCCGCGGCTACACCGTCGACGATGCGCGCCTCCGCCTGGAGCACACCGGCGCACAGGCGGCACTGGGCATGCTCGAAATGCCGTTCTACCCGTGCATCGGCAACCACGACGTGCGCGAAGAGGTCAGCGACGGTGTCTGGCGCGAGTTCTGGGGAGGCAGGTACTACTCGTTCGACGTGGCCGACTGCCACTTCGTCGTGCTCGACGCCGAGGCCGCCAAGGACGTCGAAAGCGTGGCCGGGGAGCAACTGGAGTGGCTCGAAGCCGACCTGGCAGAACGCGCACCGGGCAAGCGGGTCTTCGTGACGTTGCACCGGGCGTGGTGGAAGGACTATCCGCTACACCAGGCCGAGTGGAAGCGGCCCGGCGGGCGCAACGACTGGAACGACATTGTCGACCCGATCCTCCGACGGCACGACTTGCAGGCGGTGTTCTGCGGGCACTCCCACAAGTTCGCGCACGAGGTCCGTGCGGGAGTACCGCACATCGTCTCGGGCGGTGCCGGCGGCGACATCAACAGCGCGCCGCTCGAAGACGGTGGGGTCTCGCACTACCTCTGGGTGAGCGTGCGCCCGGACGGGTGGACGTGGGCGGCCATCGTGCCGGGGCATATCGTCGGAGACGCGGGCATCACGGACGCGGGGAACGACTTCGGCGCCATGATGCCCTGGGTGCGACATCCCGACGCGGCGCGGAACGGTTGGCACGTGCAGCGGGAGCGGGGCGAGCAAAGGCGCCCTCAGACATTCGGCGCGCGTCTCCGCCGACTTGTCGGCCGCCGGCGATGAGCTGTCGCCGGCGGCC
>CAZSJP010000069.1:2843-11347 GCA_964606675.1 uncultured bacterium | reverse complement strand
AAGTAGCATGTGGAGCTTTCGCAGCTCACGGCTCCCCTGTCAACGACCGTGGCATCCAGCCAGTTGCCATCGGAATCATAGGCTCGATCATAGAACCGCCAGTCGCCGTAGTAGAACGACAAAGCTTCAATCTGGTAGTGCACGACTCTCGATACGTCACCTCGCCATGCTGACAGAGAGACGTTACTCCCGGACACCACAGTGGCGCCGTATCTTGGGCCGACGTACCTCGTACACTTCTCGAACTCGTCGTGTTCGACTCTGACAGCAGCTGTGATGTCTTGGGTGTTGGCCCAATCCACCCTTGAGACAAGGCCGCAACCACAGATGGCAGAGAGTAGTAGGGATGCCGCCGGAATACTCGCTCTCATTCACGCCCCCTTACCAGGGCTGAGCCGCACGCCGAGACCGCTGGTAGTCGACAGGGCAGAACTGAGCGCGCATGGTCGTCCGCCTGGCTCTGCGAAGCAGTCTCTGCTGGTGCTGCTCGACTCGCAAATCATTGTATGAACGACGCCGAGTGGAGGACATACATGAGCCACCATGCAGGTAGGTTAGTGCTGAGCGATCACCGATCCAACTCCACAGAACCTGGATCGTCTCGAAGGGTATCGGCTGCCGTGCTGCGTCGCTGACCGTGCCACCTGGCAGTTACGCGATCCCGAACGCTGCCGGGTCTGCTGGCCCGTGTACCCGGCGCGGCTGCTGGGCGCCGTCGCAGGCCCCGAACGAGTCGACTCGCCGCGCGGCCGAAGGCGGCGCGCAAAGCTACCACCCCGTCGAGACGTTGTGGCCCTGACCGGGGAACCAGATCGCGTCGACAGCCAAGCCGAACGCGACTCCGAGCGAGTGCCCGCACACCAGGCCGAGGAAGAACGGCTTCGCACGATTGACAAGCCGTCCGCCGCCGAGCCGCTCGAGCGTTGCCTTGGCGGCCCAGGCGAAGAAGATGTTGATCATCATCAGCCCGGCAACGGAGGTCGATGCGAACGTAAGGCCGACCGGATGGAGCCAGAAATTGTAGTACCGCATGCGTATCGAGATGACCGCAGCCATCAGCGCCATGCCCGCGCCGAAGAACCCAAGGCGGTACCAGTCCGGCCCGAAGGACGTCTCAGCCCCTCTCAACGACGGGGAGTTGTACACCCATCCGTGCGCCTGGCGGTACGCCAGCGATTCGAAGTTGAATGCGCCCACGTCGTACGCCAGCGCGATCACGGTGGCGATCGCCGTCACGAACGCGACGAACACCGCGATGGCAAGCGCGACGTACAGACGGCCCCGAGGAACCGCATGCTCGTCGCCCAACCGGCCGCAAAGACCCACTTGCGGTATCATCATCCCCGCATTGGCCCTGAAGACGATGTACGACAGGCCGATGGCCGTCAGCGTCAACTGGGGCAGGTGCGTCGTGCCGAAAGCCTGCATGATGAGGGTCTGCGCGCCAACCGGGTTCTCCGCATAGAGCAAGCTGGATTCGACTATCACTTTGCTGATGCCGAGGTTCAGGATGACGACCGTAGGGAGCAGCAGAACGATCACCTGCCACGTCATGCCGGTCGATCTGAACCACAGGCCCATGTAGAACAGGCAGAGCACCAGGAACCACACTGCCGCCCGGTAGCGCTTCCTCAGCTTGTCGGGAAGATCGACCCTACTGCTGACGGCGCTTCTGAAAACTTTCTTGAAATGCTCGCGCCCAACCCACAGGCCCCAGAACACGAAGACGAACAGCCCACCCGCGCACTGCCATGAGGACGTAGCCGTGCCCCATTCGCTCCATGGGTCGTCGATCTTATTCATTCCGTCCGCGAAGCCGAACTTGATCCCCGCCACGATCTCGGTTCCGATGAGCAGCCTGCCGATCCAGAAGCCGCGAAGCACCTGCGTTGGCGCGAAGTAAGCCAGGCCTATGGTGAAGAAGTCGACCTTCGTGTAGAAATCCGGCATGCCGAACATCGACACGCCGTAGTCGTCCTGGGAGAAACGGATGTGCGGGAAGAGCGGACTGAACCAATTCAGCGTGTTCCACGCGATGATGACAAACGGTATCCCCGCGCCGATCAAGAACGCTCGCGACTTCATCCACTCCGGCAGGCGGACCTGTTTCGATTGCGGCCCAACCAGACCGAGGGGAATGTCGGCCATCGGGAACGTCAGCTTCTCGTGGTCGTGCCATTGCTCGTGGACGATGACCATGACGCACGCCATCACGCCGAGAGTCGCCGCGATGAACGATCCCCACCAGAACAGCGGCGCCAGCCAGGCGCCCCACGGGATCGGGTCTCCGGGGTTCAGGCCGTTGAAGAAGGCCCGCACGGCGCCATACTCGTTCGACGGCCCCGTCCACGACGGCATGTGAACGAGGAAGTACTCGTTCCACCGATTCTCCGGAGATGCGAAGTAGGCGGGGCCGGCCATGACGCTGATCATGCTGTCGATCGCGCCCAACTGGAACAACGACGCGGTACCGATCCACGTCATGGCGACGATGACGACGATCTCACCCGTAGTCAGAGCCATGCGGGGGCGTTTGCGGCCGATGAGGTAGTTGGCGGCAATGATCGCGATCGCCATCGCCACCGTGCCCGGAGGGAGCACGCCGTAGTGGATGCGCGACGAGAACAGCCCGTAGACCGCGAACGTGGAAAGCCAGCCGAGGAACGCCGTGAATGCCACGCCCAAGGCGAGCGAGCGCATGGTGAACATGCTCCGCCCGCTGCCTTCGGTTTCGTCCGAGTCGGTAGTGGTGCGCTCGGAATGCGCCCGCACTTCAGTCCTCCATGCTAACCGTTCGACGGGAGCGCTCCCAAGCGCCGCCAAGTGCCAAAACTACCAGCATGGGTCGGCCGGTCAAGCCGTCGGACGTAAGATATCGGTTGTTGCGCCGGCGGGGTGCGCGCGAGGACGAAGGGCGACACGGAGCGTTGCGGTCGGATGCCGGCGGGCCCTCATGCAGCGCGGCTCTGGCCGAGCGTATCCGTCGAGGCCACGAACCCGAGCTGATTCCGCAGCGTCGGCTCGCCCACCAGGCCGGTGTTTATGTCGCGCACGGCACCGTCGGACCCGACTACGACTGTCGTTGGCACGGTCCAGATGCCGAAGCTTCGCGCGGTCCGGACCTCCTCGCCGACGTTGACGCGGACGATCTCGATCCCACCTCGCGCGGCTTCTCCGATCCTGTCCACAACCGGTCCTTGGGAGGCCCGGCATTCGGCGCAGGTCGGCGTCCAGAAGTAGTACAGGGTCGGCTTGCCCCGGGCGGCGGACCCCGTCGCGGCGCTGGCTTTCCTCCACGAACTGCGCTTCAGATGGGACGACAGCGCCAGCGCAGCCGTCGCCACTACAGCCAACAGAATCAGATTGACGTCCATAGCTTCCTCGTATAGCTCCGTGCCGAAGTAGGCATGCCGACGCCCAACGATGGCTCAGCCTGCCGAATTGGTCCGGTTCGCTCTGATGAGGCCGATTCGCTCCAACGTGTAGAATATGTGGCAGCCAACGCAGAGGTTCAGGAGCAGCGCCAGCATGGAAAGCGCCACGATCGCCGCGACGAGGATCCAACTCGCGAGGCCTTCACCGGCGGCCAATAGGCCGTAGGCGACCGTGAGCGCGACCGCCGCGAAGCCGCGAGTGAAGCGGTGCGGCGCCTCGCGATCCGCTACCGGCCGAGGCTTGATGAGGCCCGCCGGACGAACGACGTGAACGTATATCAGCGAGAAGGCTCCGAGCCGGGGCCATATGGTGCCAACGAGCATGATGAGCGCCACGGCGCCCACCAGCAAGTGCGATTCGGTCGCCATCGCCGTCGAGAGGAGGACGACGACGCATCCGCGGTTGTACTTTGTAGCCATCTGGTCGATCATCTGCAGCATCTCTCCCGAGTCCGACGTCCGGACCAGCAGGTTATTTACACAATGTCGATCGGAGTAGTCAGGTTTCGACCCTTCAGCAGGAACAACGCCCAAGAATGAGCGTGCGTTCCATACCACTATGCTGCCGGCGCACGGAACTCTATCGGGGCCGCAGCCGGTATTGAACGGGGAATGCCGGAGCCGAAGGACGGCGTTGGACAATCGAGGCACCCGTCGGACACTGCCGGAGGGCTGGCAAGTGAGTAACGGACCGTCGCTCATGCACACAGATAGATATGGCCGGTTCCACGCGAGCAGATGGATCTTGTTGCCGGCGGCTTGCCTGGCCCTGTCTCTCATCGTCGGGGGAGCGTCGGCCCAGGAGTGCCCGGACATCGACCACAACCACGCCGCGTGGACGGCGATTCTCGCCGCGCACGTAGACGACGGGCGCGTAGACTACGCGGGGTTGCAGCGCGGAGCGCACGCGGAGCTGACGGCGTATCTGCAGGCGCTTTCGTCCGTATGCCGGACGACTTACGAGACTTGGTCGGACGCGCAGCAGCTCGCCTTCTGGATCAACGCCTATAACGCGTTCACGATCCGTCTGATCCTCGACAACTATCCGCTTGAGAGCATCCGCGACATCGGCTTCCTCCCCGGCGCGGCGTTCCGCTCCGAGTTCATACCGTTCGAGAAGCTGGAGGGCGACGAGATCTCGCTCAACCACATCGAACACGACGTGCTTCGGGCGCATTTCAACGAGCCGCGTATCCACTTCGCGCTTGTCTGCGCGTCGGTGAGTTGCCCGCCATTGCGCTCCGAGGCGTACAGTGCAGCCGAACTGGGTCGGCAGCTTGACGACCAGGCTCGGAACTTCCTCGCGGACCCGACGAAGAACAGCTACGACGCCGCCGGGCGGACATTGTACCTCTCCAGCATCTTCGAGTGGTTCGAAGAGGATTTCGAAAACTCGGCGGGTTCCGTGAAGGCCTTTGTCGCGCGTTATCTGGTGGGCGAAGCTGCCGCAGCCGCCTTGCGCGACGAGACCGAGGTCGAGCATCTTCCGTACGACTGGGGCCTCAACGGGCAGTAGTCGGTCGCGCGGCGGGCTATCCCTACAGGGCGCGCACGCGTCGCGCGATGCGTTCCCGGGGGGCCAGATATCGGTAGCCGGACGTTCTTGGAGGCACACTATGGCAACGCTGCGCACAGTGCAGCACGTGGGCGGGGACGGCATCGACCCGGGCGCGGAGCCGGACTTGTCACGCTGGGACTTCGGCGCGAGGCTTGCCGCGTCGGGCTTGCAGCCGGTCGAGAGATGCGCCGTGACGACGCTCCAGATGAACCTCGGTAGGGTATGCAACCAGGCGTGCATTCACTGCCACGTGGCGGCGGGACCGGACCGCACCGAGTCCATGACCGTCGACGTTGCGAACCGTGCGATGGAGCTGCTGGCGGCATCGCCGCTGGTGAAAACCGTCGATCTGACGGGCGGCGCGCCGGAACTCAACGAGAGCTTCCGTCCGATGGTGGAGCGCGCCGTAGCGCTCGGCCGCGACGTGATGGACCGCTGCAACCTGACCGTGTTGTTCGAGCCCGGCATGGGGGACCTGCCGGAGTTCCTGGCGTCCAATCGTGTGCGCATCGTTGCGAGCATGCCGTGCTACACTGAAGAGAACGTCGACGTTCAGCCCGGAAAAGGAGTGTTCGAGAAGAGCATTCGCGCGCTTCGGGCGCTCAACGCCATCGGCTACGGAGACGACGAGAGCGGCCTTGAACTAGATGTGGAATGTCATGACGTTGTCACCACCCAAGCTGAGGAAGTTGATGATGGACACGCGGTTGAGACGACAGCGCCAAGAGTTCCGGCAGTGTGCGTCCCCAGGCTGTTGTGTGGGGTGCGTTCTACGACTGCATGCCGTACGTTCGCCGGTGCACGTGGTGAGGACAACGTCATGACACATCACAACTAGACCTCGTGTACAACCCCGGCGGGCCCGCACTGCCTGCACCGCAAGAGTCGCTCCAGCAGGACTACCGGACACGGCTGATGAACGATCACGGCATCGGGTTCAGCCGGCTTCTCACGATCACGAACATGGCCGTGAACCGTTTCGCCGACACGCTCCGGCGTCGAGGACAGCTTGAAGACTACATGGGGTTGCTCAGCAACCATTTCAGCCTGAGCTGATGTGCAGAACCACAGTCAGCGTCGGATGGGACGGCATGCTCTACGACTGCGATTTCAACCAGATGCTGGAGTTGCCCGCCGGTGGCCAGGGCTCGACATTGCCGCGAACCGTGTGGGACATCGGCCGCCAGGACGACCTCGAAGGCGCGAGCGTGGGCGTCGGAGGCCACTGCTTCGGCTGCACCGCCGGCGCGGGGTCCAGTTGCGGGGGAGTTTTGCAGCAAACGGAGTGACCGGAGGCCCGTCGTGCCCGCGAACGAACTACACACAGGAATTCACGCATGCGAATCGCGATAGTAGCCTTGCTGGCTGCGGGCTTGGTGGCGGCATTGGTGCTGTTGCCTGTTCACGAGTGGATGGTGGTCTTCATCTCGTGGGTGCGCGAGAGCGGGATCTACGGCGCGCTCCTGTTCGGGGTCGTGTACGCCGGCGCAACCGTGGCGTTCCTCCCCGGATCGCTGCTCACCCTGGGTGCCGGGTTCGTGTACGGCCCGATTTGGGGGTTGGCCTTGGTCTCGCCGGCAAGCGTGGTCGGGGCTACGGCCGCGTTCTTTCTCGCTCGCGGACGCCTGCGCCCATGGGTGCAGACGAAAGTGGAAGGCAACGAACGTTTCGCGGCAGTGGATCGGGCCGTAGGCCGTGAGGGCTTCAAGATAGTCACCCTCCTCCGCCTATCGCCGATGTTCCCGTACACGCTCCTCAACTACTCGCTCGGCCTGACCGGGGTACGCCCGCGAAGCTACATACTTGCTTCGTTCATCGGCATGCTGCCGGGGACGTTCCTCTACGTCTACCTTGGCTCGCTCGTGCCGAACCTGGCCGAACTGGCGAGCGGCCCCCCGCCCGAAGGCGCGGACATGATGCGGCAGGTGTTCTTCTGGGGCGGGCTCGCGGCAACCGCCGTCACAACCGTGTTCGTCACCAGGATCGCAAGGCGCGCTCTGGCCAAGAGGCTGTCGCCGGCCGAGAACGCGACGGACACGTACAACGAAACGGAGGCGGCGGCATGACTATGACTATCCTGCCCGACGACCGGTTCAACCGCGAACACGTTGCTTTGGTCGCGCCGCCCGACTGGGTGAATCCGGATCCTGCAGAGCGCTACAACCTGGTGGTCGTGGGAGCCGGCACCGCTGGGCTCGTGTCGGCGGCGGGGGCCGCTGGCTTGGGCGCGAAAGTCGCCCTTGTCGAACGTCACCTGCTGGGTGGCGACTGCCTCAATTTCGGATGCGTGCCGTCGAAGGCCCTCCTTCGTGCGGCTCACGCAGCGTACGACGCGCGGAATGGCGGGGCGTTCGGTGTAGTATCGGACGCCGAGGCCGTCAAGGTCGATTTCGGCGTCGTGATGGAGCGCATGCGGCGTCTGCGAGCAGGGATCGCCCATCACGACTCGGCGGAACGGTTCACCGAGCTAGGTGTCGACGTATTCCTCGGCGACGGTCGCTTCGTGTCCGGCGACACCGTTGGGGTGGACGGCAAGCAACTACGCTTCCACCGTGCAGTGATAGCCACGGGCGCCAGAGCGGCCACGCCACCCATCCCCGGGCTGGCTGAGGCCCAGCCGTTGACCAACGAGACCGTCTTCTCGCTCACTGAGTTGCCGGAGCGCCTGACCATCATAGGCGGCGGGCCGATCGGCTGCGAGATGGCGCAGGCCTTCACCAGGTTTGGCGCGAGAGTAACGCTCGTAGACCACGGCGACCGATTGCTGCCCCGGGAAGACCCGGACGCGAGCCAGGCACTGATGAAGCAGCTCGTCGCGGAAGGTGTCGAGTTGGTGTTGAACGCAAGCGTATCGCGGGTCGAGGCGCCGGAAGGTCGCAAGACGCTCGTCGTGGCTGTCGATGGTGCCGAGCGAGCGCTTGACGGCGACGAGATTCTCGTCGCGGCGGGCCGCGCACCGAACGTCGAGGGCCTCGGCCTGGAAGCGGCAGGTATAGCATACGGCCCGCGCGGAGTGCAGGTGAACGACCGGATGCGCACCACCAACTCGAGGGTGTACGCGGCCGGCGACATTGCATCGCGTTACCAGTTCACACACACGGCCGACGCCGGAGCTCGCATCGTCCTGCAGAACGCGCTCTTCTACGGGCGCAAGAAGGCGAGCGATCTAGTGGTGCCTTGGTGCACCTACACGACGCCAGCAGTCGCTCATGTCGGCATGACCGCCCAAGAAGCGGCCGAGCGAGGCGACTCCGTCAAGACTCTGACGGTGGAGATGTCCGAAATCGACCGGTCGATCCTGGAAGGGGATACCGATGGTTTCGCCCGCGCGCACCTCGACGCGAAGAGCGGCCTGATCCTCGGAGCGACCATCATCTCTGCGCGCGCAGGTGAGTCGATAAGCGAGATGACACTCGCGATCGCGTCGGGCCTCAAGATGTCCAGCATCGCGAACACGATTCACCCCTACCCGACGCAGGCCGAGGCGCTCAAGCGCCTCGGCGACGCCTGGT
>CAZSJP010000069.1:0-2833 GCA_964606675.1 uncultured bacterium | reverse complement strand
GGCCCCCATGCGGCCCCCCTCCCCCCCCCCCACCCCCCCACCCCCCCCGCGGGCGGCGGCGCCCCCCCCCCGGGGCGACGCTTGGTCCAGGACCCGCCTGACGCCCACCGTCGCCAAGGTGTTCAGGGCATTCCTCGGCATGTTCGCGAAAGACTCTCGTCGAGGCAGCGATTGAGCTACCGGCCCGCCATATGCATCTTCGCCAAACCGCCCGTCCCCGACTCGGTGAAGACGCGCCTGGCGCCGGCCATCGGAGATGCCGGTGCGGCCGACGTCGCTCGTGCATTCCTGCTCGACACCGTCAACGAGATGCGGTCGCTGCATTCCGCCGCGATCATCCTGGCTACGACGGACGAACTCGACGATGACCTCCTCTCCGAGCTAGAGGGCGTAGAGGTCGTCGATCAGGGCGATGGCGACCTCGGCGCTCGGATTGAACGTGTGCTCCGCAATGCGCTGGAACACACGGACACAGTGTTCGCAGTCGGCAGCGACGCGCCCGGGTTGCGTGCTTCAGACATCGGGGAAGCGTGCAAGCTGCTCGAGACCCACGATTCGGCGTTCGGCCCTGCGCTTGACGGTGGCTTCTACCTCTTGGGTCTCAAACGGTGCCCCGTCGGACTTCTCGACGGCATAGAGTGGAGCTCGCCCGACACCCTCGAACTCACCATTGAGCGCCTCAGGCAACACGGCATGTCGATCGGTATGCTTCGAGAGCTGTTCGACGTCGACACGCCGGAAGACCTGCAGCGGCTCCGGTCTTACGCCGCCGAAAACGCCGACTCTCTGCTGCACACCCGTGAGGCGTTACGGCGGGCAGACGCCTCATCGAGCGCCGTATCGGTGGTAGTGCCCGTTCTGAACGAATCGGCGCGAATCGGCGGGCTGATTGGCGAACTCCGGAGCATTGGCGGGTTCCACGAGGTGATCGTCGTAGATGGTGGCAGCACCGACGACACGACCGAGATCGCCGCAAGGTCGGGCGCCGCCACCGTGCTGAAATCGCCGCCCGGTCGTGGCGTTCAGATGAACGCCGGGGCAAGGATCGCCACCGGAGGAGTGCTGCTTTTTCTACACGCGGACGTGCGTCTCCCACCCGATGCGTTGTCGCAGATATCCGATGCCCTGTCCGACGAGAGATCGCCCGCCGGGGCATTCCGTATCAGGACGTTGTACGATGAAGATGCGACCAGGCGCAGGTGGGTCGGTCCACTGCTACGGCTTGCGGATTTCCGGTCGCGCCACACGAGGCTACCGTACGGCGACCAGGCGATCTTCGTTCGCGCGGATGTCTTTCGGAGTGTCGGCGGGTTCCCGGAGATACCCATCATGGAGGATCTGGCGTTCTCGATGCGCCTTCGTCGCGTCGGCCCGATTGCACGCGCGCCGGGGCCCGTGCTCGTATCGGGGCGGCGTTTCCAGCAACGCCCGATATACTACACGCTGCTGATCAACACGTTGCCAGCGCTATTCAGATTGGGTGTGTCGCCGGACCGACTGGCTCGCCTGTACCGCGACGTTCGGGCGGAGAAGTAGTAGTACCCCCGACCTAGCTCGCGGGGCTGAGCGCCGGGTTCCGCTGAAGCCTATCCCACAGCTCGCGGATGTAGCCGATCGACCGCCGAGCAGTCACGTACGGGTCGCCGCCGATGTCGTACGCTTGCGTCACTACCGGACCGTCGTACCCGCGTTTCCACGCATGGGCGAGCAGCGCGGCGATGTCGATCACGCCTGCGTCGATGGGCACAGTGCGAAACGGCTTCGGCTCCGGCAGGGCGTTCATGACCGCGACGTAGCCGAGCCGGTCCATGCCCGGCAAGTCGAACAGATCGTGCACGTCGGGCGCGCCCTGGTGGAAATGGGCGTGAAACGACGCGATGCCGGGCCGGATGGTGGTTGCGCCTGCGTCTTCGATGATCCGCAGTTCGGCCTGTGGGGTGTCGACCATGAACCAGACGTGGTTGTAGAGATTGCCCTCCAACCCCCGGTCCGCCAGCATACGGTCAACCTCACCCACGATCAATGCGGCCCGCTCCCAGTGCCGCGGCTCCGCATTCACCGACCCCGATTCGTGAAACTCCGACGATGGGCCGGGCGGGCAGCTTGAGATGCTGTAGTTCAGGAACGATCCCGGAGCGATAGCTGCGAGGCGGTCGACAATTTTCGCCACCCGGTCGAGTTCCCGATCCACGATATCCGTCTCATCGTCCGTGATGCCCTTGGACACGACGTACATGCCGAAGTGCGTGAGGTCGGTCGATGCCACCGCGGCCCCGGCTCCCTCCCACGCCGGATCGTCATCGGGCTCAATCGGGTGGAACTCGAAGCCGTCGTATCCGAGGTCCTTCGCCACGGCGAACTTTGTCGCATACGAGTAGCGGCGCCGGTGCATTTCGAAGTGGTTGTTGAACAATACCAGCGGGTTCGGGATGCTCATGGTCCAGTCTCCCTTTCGTGCGGCGCTACGTCCACCGCGTTGGCGGACCCGGCGGAGGCGACTACCGCGTCGATAACTGCGTGAAGAAGGCGCTGATGCTTTGGTGGCGCTGCCGGGGAACCGTCTTCGGTCACGGCACGAGCGAGATCGCGAATCGGGAAGTTGAGAATCGCCCCCCAATCGAAATCGTGATCGAGCGCCTCGACGTCACCGATCTCGTCAGTGCCGCGGTATGCCGTGTGCCGAAGCTTGGTGGTCGATCCGTCGGGTGTCATGCCGGTGTCCACCCCGCCGGACGTGCCTCGAATTTCCACGCTGTGTCGCGCGGGGCCGTGCTCGTCCGCTCTGCGTTCCCAGTGGATCGACACGCCGCTCTCGCAGAGCATTTCCGCACTG
>CAZSJP010000068.1:365-11422 GCA_964606675.1 uncultured bacterium | reverse complement strand
TCCCTCGCGCAGGTACCGCACTCGTCGCAGACGCTGCCGGTGAACATCGGCGTCGGTTCCAACTCGGCGTCGGTGAATACGGCGAACACCCGCTGGCGCGGCCCATATTGGGGCGTCAGGAACACCTTCGACATCCCCAGCTCGCCGAGGCCGGCCGCGACACCGATCATCCGCAGCGATATCATCCCGTCAGGTCCGTCCGGCTGATCGTCGCGCGTCTGGCGGCCCGAATGAGGGTGAAACGGGTTGTGAACGGGGACGCTGGTGTAGCCGAAATCCTCCATGAACATCACGATCTCGCGCAGCATGAGAGGCGCTTTGACTTCGTTCAGCAGCCAATAGGAATCGCAGTTGTAAGCCTGCCAGTAGCAGCCGTCCTCGATGGCCTTCAGGCCGCCACGGGGCTGCGGCACGGCGACGGCTATGACGGTCTTCGTCGCTGGGAATATCGTTCGCGGGTGAAACTCGGGCGGCGCGTTGTCGAACCGTGAGATGGGCGCGAAGCCAACCAACGCGGCGCCGGCCTCTTTCGCGACGCCCTCCACGTGCTTCGTTAGCTCGACACGACCGAGGCCTTCGTCGTCGTCCATGGCATTCCTCCGGTTTCGATACTGATGCGCAGCTCCGCCTGGAGCCGCTGCATACCGTCAGAACGTAAGAACTCGGCCGCCGTGGGCAAGGCCGGTGGCCGCATGCCGGATGGCGCGCCTCGGCGTCGCGGGCCTGGCAGCTTGACACATACGACACGAGGCCGGCGCTTCTGTGCGACCGGCCTCGTGCTCCGATTCGATTCTGCAAGCGCGCTCTAGATCGTCTCAGACGGTGAAGTCTTTGTCCGCCTGCTCGATGACTGCGATCATCTCCTTCAGCTCGTCGATCCGCTCGGAGGTGAACTCCCTCGACGGCACGCGCGTGACGTGCTTCATCGGCACGCCCATCATGCTCACGGCGATCTTCGCCGACATCACGTAGCCGGGTCCCATCATCTCATCGACCTTGATGATGACGTCGTGAAGCTCGCCGGCGGTTTCGATGTCGCCCTTCTCAACCATCTTGATCATCTTGGCGAACAGGCTCGGCGCCACGTTGGACGACGTTGTGATCGCTCCGGTCGCACCCAGCTTCAACGTGTCGAGAAGGTTGAGCGTGTTCGCGTCCAATATCTTGATGCTGCCCTTGCACGCCTCGATCTTCAGCCGAACGGTCTCGACGTCGCAGGTCGTGTCTTTGATGCCGATGAAGCGCTCGCCCTTGCCGATCTCGGCGAAGGCTTCGGGCGTGAACTTGTAGTTGTTGCCACCGGGCATTTCGTATGCATAGAGCTGGCAGTCGACCGCATCGTGGATCTTCATGTGATAGTCGACCATCAGGTTGTCTTCGGGCGCCAGTTTGCGGGGCATCGTAATGAAGCAGCCGTCGACCCCTGTATCGGCGATGCGTCTCGTCTGGGCGATGTTCTTCTCCAGATCGTCCTCGGGGTCCATCGTGCTGCTGGACAGCACGTAGCACCGTCCCGCCGCGCGCTTCACCGCCGCGGCGGCCATCTGCACGGCCTCGTCGGTGGTCAGGTGCCAATACTCGCTCGATCCGCAGACGACGAACAGGGCGGAAACTCCGCGCTCGACGTGCCAGTCGATGAGCGCGTCGTACGCGGGCCAATCGATGCTAAGGTCTTCGTTCAGTGGCGTTAGCAGGGGCGGCATGATGCCGTAGCATGGCGAAAAGTCTTTCACGGGGATGTCTCCAGAGTGGCGTCCTTGAGGAATGCGATCCATGGCGACGAACATGCGCCACCAGACATCTGTAAAAGATCGCAGGTGCCCTCGATGGGGTCAACGCCGCCCGCAAAACCCCTTCCCACTACGGTGCGGCCCGATTAGCTTCTAACCGATGTGCGTTCGTCGAGGGGCCGGTGCCATCGTGGCCGCCGGCCCCGGCATTCCGCGCAGACTGCTCCGGAGACGATCGGATATGGACGAGCTTCGATTCGCGCTGGTAGGCTCCGGGCCGATGGGCGCCGATCTGGCACGCAGCGCCGTCGGGCTGGATGGCGTCGGCATGGCGGTTGCCGCCGACGTCGACCCTGACGCCGCTCGAAAACTGGCAGACGAACTCGGGGCCGACGCGACGGCCGACCCGTACGTGGCGATGCGCCGCGCCGATGTCGATGCTGTCATCGTCGCTACGCCGGGGTCCACCCACGCCGATCTGGTTGTGGCCGCTTTCGGGGCTGGGAAGCACGTTTTCTGCGAGAAGCCGATGGCCCTCGACCCCGCGGATTGCCGACGAATGATCGAGGCCGGGCAGAACGCCGGGCGCAAGCTGATGATCGGGCAGGTGCTGCGCTACATACACGTCTTCTCGTACACCGGCGACCTGATGCAGAAGGGCGCGTTGGGCGACGTCGCGTGCATCAGGATCACGCGCACTTGCGGTGGATGGGGCGGAGCCGGCCGTGCGTGGCGGAACGTCATGGCGAAGTCGGGCGGCGTCTTGTTCGAGTTCAGCGTTCACGAGCTCGACTTCATGATGCACGTGGCCGGCGACGTCGAGGCAGTGCACGCGTTCGCCAACCACACCTCGGTCGAGGACGTCGACTACCCGGACTCGCTGGTGTTGAATCTTCGATTCGCGAGCGGAGCGATCGGCCAACTGACCGCCGGACTGGCCGACCGAATCGGGTGTTACAGCGGCGAAATCCTGGGCACCGACGGCGCCGTACACTTCGATGCGCAGCGAGGGGAGATACGGTCTCAGTCAGGGTCGGACGACGTCGCGACCATCGCGTTCGACGACCTGAACCTGGAGAACCCGGTTGGCCGGGAGATACGAGAGTTCTTCGATTCGGTTCGGACCGATTCGCCCGTCACCATCCCCGGCGAGGACGGTATGCGAGTTGTGGCCGTAGCCGACGCTGCATACCGCTCTTTGAGCGAAGGTCGCATCGTGTCGCTGAAGTGACCGGCGGCGGGCCGAAGCCGCAGGCCATCGTAGAAGGTGGAGCTACATGATACGCATATCGATGTTGCTTGGGGTCGTCTTGCTGCCGCTGAACTTCCTCTCTTGCGGCCTGCTGGGATCCGATGACGATGACGGTGACAATGGCAGGGAGATCGCGTTCGCCGACTATTTCCCGCTCGACATCGGGTACACGTGGACGTATGACCTCTACCAACCAACCAAGACCGGCACGATGGTCCGCAAGGTCATCGGCATGCAAGCGGAATGGTACGTGTTGGAGGATACCTACGGCGATGAGGTCGACACGCTGTTCGCCGCAGTCAGAGACAGTGTAATCGTCATCGGCGGCAACGAGACCGGCACTATCGAGGATCGTATCTACCTACTCAAGGCACCTGTCGAGGTCGGGACGACATGGCGGAACCCCGGGGCGCCTGCCGTTGTCTCTTCCACCATCACGTCCGTCGATTCCGCGGAGATCGTCGGCGCAGGCATCTTCCTGCACGCGATCGTCGTCGAGGAGACCGACGCGGACGTGCCCGACCTGAAGAGGGCCTGGAAGTTCGTGCCGAAGGTCGGGCAGATAACCTTCGAGATTCTGGGTGGCTATGGGAGCGGCAAGTGGACGGCACTGGGTGCCATGCCGCTCGCAAGTTACGACCTGTAGCACCATCCCCGGCGAAGACGGTGTGCGAGTTGTGGCCGTGGCCGATGCCGCATACCGCTCTCTGGACGAAGGTCGCATTGTGCCCCTGAAGTGACCGGCGACACTTCGCGAACGTGACAACGGAGCTATATTACTGGTCGCGGCCCGCGCGGAACATGTCCGCTACGGCCGCATAGCATTCGTGCTGCGCTCGGTCACCGTAACCTCGATGATCGGGTGCCAGTGTCGGGAGAACAACAGTGCGGCCGTCCGGTGGGTCGGCCGAAACCGTAGAAATCGGAAAAGGAGCCTAACATGTCACGCATGCTAATGTTGCTTGCCGCAATGGTGATGTCGATGAACCTCGTCTCGTGCGATCTGCTCGGTTCGGACGACGATGACAAGGTCCCTCTTGCGGACTACTTCCCACTCGAGGTTGGGAACAAGTGGACGTACGACTACATTGAGGGGACCGAGACGGCCATGATGACGCTCGAGGTCATCGGGATGGTATCTTCTCAAGAATATCGAGCCCGACGGGAACATCGACACGATGCATATCGCCGTGCGCAACGGGGCGGTCGTCACGGGCAAAGATGCAAACGGTACGATCACGGATGACGGCTACCTTCTGAAGGATCCCATCGCCGTGGGTACGACGTGGGGAGGGCCCAACGATACATCGACGATAACATCCATCACCGACACCGACGTCGTTCCAGCGGGCGTCTACACCAACGTCGTCGTCGTCGAAGCTATCAGAACCGACGAACCTGACCGCAAGTCGGAATGGAAGTTCGCGGCCAAAGTAGGGTTGACAAGCCAGATTGGCTATGTGAAAGTGGGCGGTACGTGGGTGGCCGGCGGAGCGATCAAGCTGAAGACGGTAGCTCTGCAATAGTCATCGCCAACTCCGGCCCGTCGGTAGTTCTCGGCGGGCCGGGGCTATCCAGCTTCCAGCGAGGCAGCATTGACCAGCCGAGAGAGAATCGTGCGCACGCTGGCGGGCGAGCCGGTCGACAGACTGCCGCTTGGCGGCGAAGGCATCCGGGAGGACGTTCGCGAGGAGTGGGTCGCCCAGGGCTGCCCGGCCGAACGCGATCTCGACGCTGAGTTCGAGGTCGAGACCTGGGAGACGGTGCAACCGAACTTGGCGCACCCTCGGTTCTGGCTCTGTGGCGCGCGAGACGTGGACGAAAGCACCAAGCTGCCCCCCAACGACTCCCGACGATACCCCGAAGACTGGACTGAGCAGGTCGAACGCTCTCGGAGCCGAACGTTTGCGCTGGGCCTCAACATGTCTCGTGGGCTGTTGCTGACGTTGGGCGTCGAGGATTGGCGCACGCTTGCGCCGGTGCTGCTGGCTCTCGGCTCCGACTCGGGATCGGTTGCGCGGACCATGTCGGACGCAGCCGACTTCGCGATCGACGTGCTTGAGCGTGCGTTCGACGAGGTCGAGTTCGATTATGCGATCTTCCGTGAACCGATAGCCTCCAACGACGGCCCGGTCGTGGGCCCATGGTCGTTCGAGGACGCCTGCGGACCCGCGTATCGTACCTTGACAGAGTATGCCCGGATGAAGGGCATTCGCTCGATCGTCTTCCAGAGCTACGGCAATGCGACGCCGCTCCTGCACGAAGCGATTCGGATGGGATTCAACGTGTATTGGGGCGGCGAAGTCGGCCTGTCGGGCACGGACTACCATGCCCTCAGGCAGCGTTTCGGTCGCGAACTCGGGCTGATCGGTGGGATCGATGCATCGATCCTGGATGAGCGCACTTCCGAGATGGAGTCGCGGCTCGAGGGCTTCCTGACGCCACTCGTCCGCTGCGGACGCTACCTGCCGCTGCTTGACGGACGAGTACGTCCCGGCGTCGGGTTCGACAGCTACGTCGCCTATCGAAAGGCGCTGGCGAAGGTCGTGGCACGCATCGCTCGCAGATGAGGTTTCGCTATGAAGATCACGGCTCGTTATGAATTCGAGGCGGCGCACAGTCTGCGCGACCATTCACTGTCCGAGGCGGACAGCGGCGCCCTCTACGGTCCGTGTGCGCGAGTGCATGGACACACGTACAGGCTGGAAGTGACCATCGCCGGCGACCGGCTTCGGCACGGAATGCTCGTGAACTTCAACGACGTCGACGCGCTGATCAGGGAGCACGTGACGAGCGTTCTGGACCACGGCTCGATAGACGAAATCGAGTATTTCCAGTCGGTGCCGAGCACGGCCGAGAACATTTCCGCGTGGATCTGGCGACAACTTGAGCCGCTTTTCGCGGCCGACTCGGCGGCCTTGGACGCTGTAACAGTATATGAGGGCGACAGATTCAGCGCCACGGTGACCCGCGAGGACGCGTGACGGCCGACGTTACGGTAATTCTTCCAGAAATCGGCGGCACCGTATAGGCCCCGGGTGAAACCCGTGCTATATTCGTCGTATTGCGTTGAGGGGTTCGTCGTTTCTGTATTCGACACGAAAGTCCTACGCTAGTGATTTCATGAGATCGCACCGCCCCGGTTCTCTCAGACAGCTGGTGCGGGCGGTACGGATTGTGAACACAACACACGGAGGCCAGATATGGCTCAACTTCAGGAACTCTCGGATGCAATCATCAAAGGCGATCGCAACGCGGCCGGCGAGCTGACAGATGCTCTCCTCAGCGCGGGAACTGCCGCCAAGGAAGTGCTGGACGGTGGGTTGATCCGGGGCATGGCGGTTGTCGGCGAAAAGTTCAAGAACAACGAGTTCTACGTGCCCGAGGTCCTGGTTGCGGCTCGCGCGATGTCGGCTGCGATGGAGAAGATCCGCCCGCAACTGGTCGCGGCCAAGGTCGAGCCGGTAGGGACCGTGGCGATCGGCACCGTGCGTGGCGACCTCCACGACATTGGCAAGAACCTCGTAGCGATGATGCTCGAGGGCGCCGGCTTCGAGATCGTCGATCTCGGCGTCGACTGTGGCCCCGACGACTTCGTCGGTGCGGTGAAGGAAAAGAGCGCGAACCTCATCGCGATGTCGGCCCTGCTTACGACGACCATGCCCGCGATGCAGGATACGGTTGAGGCTCTTGAAGCCGCCGGAATCCGCGACAAGGCCAAGGTCATCATCGGCGGCGCGCCCGTCACGGACAAGTTTGCCGAGCAGATCGGTGCCGACGGCTACGCTCCCGACGCTGCAAGCGGCGTGGACATCGCCAAGGAAGTGCTCGGCGTCTAGTACGCAGAGTTCAAGCACCGATCACCCACTAGTTCGAATGGCCGGGCGCGTCTCGCGCCCGGCCATTTTGTCAACAACCAGGCGAGGTCCATGAAGCCGCTATCAAGCGCGGAGCGCGCCCGGTGTGCCCTAGACCGGCAAGAGCCGGACCGAGTGCCGTTCTTCGAGCTACTCGTTGATCGACGAGTCATCGAGCAGATGGTGCCATCCGGCGACTACGGCGACTTCGCCGAGCACGTCGGCCTCGATCTGGTGCTCACCGGAACACCCTCGAAGCTCTATCGCGAAAAGCCGATCGATGAAGCGCGCGGTCTGTACCTGAACGAGTGGGGCATGGTGCGCCACTACAGCGGCCAGATCGTCTCGATGCCCAAGGACGGGCCGATCAAGCGGCCCGAAGACCTCGCCTCTTACGAGGCGCCCTCGCCCGACGATCCGCTCAGGTACGAGCAGTTGCAGGGCCTTCTGGAACGCTTCAAAGGCCACAAACTGGTCGGGATGCACCTGCACGACGTCTTCAACTACCCGTACTATCTGCGGGGCATGCAGGAGCTGTTCCTCGATATCTACGACCATCCCGAGGTCGTCCATCGCCTTGTCGAGATATCGGTCGAGCACGACCTGGCTATCGCACGCCGCGCAATCGAGATGGGCGCCGACTTCATCCTGCTTGGCGACGATTTCGGCGGAGTGGACGGGCCGATAGTCAGCCCCGAGCATTTCCGCGAGTTCTTCCTCGACGGCTTCCGACGCATAGTCGGCGGCATCAAGGACGCCGGGGCGTACGTCGTCAAGCACTGCTGCGGCGATATCAACAGCCTCCTGCCGATGCTCGTCGACGCCGGAATCGACGCGCTACATCCGCTGGATGCTTCGGCCGGCATGGACATCGTGGAAGTCAAACGCCTCTATGGCGATAGGATCTGCGTCGCCGGCGGGATAGATTGCGGCGACCCGCTCTCGCACTGGCCCGTCGGCCAACTGCGCGAATTGGTGAAGGATACCGTGGCGAGGGTGGCGCCCGGTGGCGGGTGGATAATATCGTCGTCGAATACGATACACAGTTCGGTGATACCCGAAAACTTCCTCGCGATGCTCGATACGGCGCGCGAGTTCGGGCGCTATCCGATCAGCGTGGAAAGGTAACACTCTCATGTTTTTCAACTCCAAGGCCGAGCCGTGGTACAAGCGGCTGATCGGTACCGCCGAGAAGTGTGTCAAGCGGCCCATGTTCGACTGCTCCATGTGTGGGCAGTGCATACTGAAATCCACCGGACTCGCGTGCCCGATGCGCTGCCCGAAGCAGATGCGCAACGGCCCCTGCGGCGGGACGATGGGCGGCAAATGCGAAGTCTATCCCGATAGAGAGTGCGCGTGGCACCGGATATGGAATCGCTCGGCAAAGCTCGGGCGACGTGGCAGGATGCAGGAGATACAGCCAGCGGTCGACTGGCGCTTGTGGAGCACGGCCTCCTGGTGGAATCTGCTGACCGGTCGAATCGACGGCAAGGGACACTCGGTGGAGCCCAAGGACGACAAGTAGCCGGCGTGCCTCTGCACGCACGGGCGCCCATCAGACGGCGCCGAACCGCGTTGACGAAGCTGCCATTCAGGAGCCAATACCGTATGACAGATACAGAACAGATGGAGCGCCCGGCCGCCAGCACCTTAGAGAAAGTGCTCCGCGCCAACAAGTTCGCCGTGACGGCCGAGATCGTGCCTCCGCGCGTTCCGGGCCTCAAGAGCGTCACCACTAAGATCGGGATCCTCGACGGCCAGGTCGACGCGATCAACATTACCGACATGGCATCGGCAGCGGTCAAGATGTCAAGCCTGGCGATCTCAGCGTATTTGCTGCAACAGGGCGCTGAACCTGTCATGCAGGTGACTAGTCGCGACCGCAATCGGCTCGCCTTGCAGGCTGATCTGGTTGGCGGATACGCCCTGGGCCTCCGAAACGTCTTTGCGGTCACGGGCGATCACGTCAGCATGGGCGATCATCCACAGGCCAAACCCGTGTACGACATGGACTCGGTGCAGGTCATTCAGATGTTCGACGGCATACGCAAGGGGCGGTTCGACTCGGGCCTCGAAGTGCGCTCGACGCCGAAACTGCCGGTGCACTATCCCAACTTCTTCCTCGGCGGCGCGGCCAATCCGTACGCTGATCCCGTCCCGCTACACGTGCTCAAGACTCGCAAGAAGCGCGACGCCGGTGCCGACTTCATCCAGTCTCAGTGCACGTTCGACGTCGATCGCTTCCGGGACTACATGAAGCTCTATGTGGACGACGGTCTCCACGAAGAGCTGTATTTCCTGGTCGGCGTAATGCCCGTCAAGAGCCATCGGCCGCTGGCGTTCATGGCAGAAGACGTGCCCGGCATGCGCATCCCGGACGCAGCGATGAAGCGGATGAAGGATGCCGAAGACGGTGAGGAAGAGGGTATCTCGATGGCCGTCGAGATCATCAACGAGGTGCGCGGTGTCGAAGGCGTGTCGGGGATTCATCTCATGACCAACGGCTGGGAAGCGATCATCCCCGAGATACTGAAGCGTGCCGGCCTGACCCCCGAAGAACGCGAAGTAGTAGAGATTCACAATCCCACCGACGAGGAACCGCAGTCGTAGCGGGCACGAGGGTCGCCCTCTGCCCACGACATCAATAGGAGAAGAACCATGCTCATAGTAGGCGAACGAATCAACAGCACCCGCAAGATGATGAAGGCCGCAATCGCCGAGCAGGACACCGAAGCGGTTGTCGCAGAGGCGAAGCTGCAGGTTGAGGCTGGAGCGGACATTCTCGACTGCAACGCCGCGACCGTTGGCCTTGAACGCGAGCCGGAAGTGCTGCCGTGGCTGATCGAGACTGTCCAGGAAGCCTCCGGTGGCCTGCCGTGCGCCATCGACAGCCCAAACTCGGTGGCCGTCGAGGCCGCGCTCAAGGTGCACAAGGGCGTGCCGATGATCAACTCGATCACCGCCGAGCAGGAGAAATACGACTCGCTCTTGCCGCTCGTGCGCGACTCGGGCGCGAAAGTCGTGACGCTCGTGATGGACGACTCCGGCATTCCGAACGACGCCGAGAAGCGCATCGCGATCGGCCGCAAGCTCGTCGGCGGCATGATCGAGGCCGGCGTGAAAGCCGACAACATCTACGTCGACTCGCTGGTGTTCCCCATCGGCGCCGAGGCTGGCGCGGGCGTTGCCGTGCTGGAGACAATCAAGACGCTGAAGGCGGATTTCGGAGACATCCACTTCGTATGCGGCCTGAGCAACATCTCGTACGGCCTGCCGAACCGCAAGCTTCTCAACCAGGCATTCGTCGTGCTCTGCATGGCCAACGGCCTTGACGCCGTGATCGTCGACCCGACCGACGACAAGCTAATGTCGCTCGTCTGTGCCGCCGAAGCGCTCTTGGGGCGTGACGAGTATTGCGCCGACTACATCGGCGCGGCCCGGGCGGAGAAGCTGGTGTAGCCGTCGTCCGCAAACGCGGACGTTCCGAGTTTGGTTCCCAAACTCGCCGCGCACGTATCGACGACGACTCTCGTGCGCCGGCGCGGGATATAGCGCGCCGTCCCGTAGGGCGGACACTCTTGTCCGTCCGCTCTTTCGTGGAGCCGGCGCACGCCGGTAACATCGAGGGAGGATCACCATGCCATCTGTAGACGAAACGCGGTACGCCGAGTGCGACGTGTTGGTTGCAGGCGGTGGCATGGCCGGCATCACGGCCGCGATAGCCGCCGCGCGAGGCGGAGCGCGGACGATATTGGTCGACAAAGCCGGCTGGCTTGGAGGCATGGGCATCACCGGCGCTGGGAGGCGATCCGCATCGGTATCGAGGGCCGCGCGCGAATGGCGGGGTTGCGCGATGCTGCCGCGACGGCAAGGGACGCAGGGAACTCCGAAGCAGCCGATCGTGCTGAACAGCGGCTTGATGAGATGGTCGCAGAAGCGAAGGCTGCACGTTGGGATCCGGGCGTTGTGGCGCGAATCAGGCACGAGATCATCGACCTGACATTGGAATTGGGGAACTAGGGCGTAGTGTGCCACGTGTATCCGTTGGAGCTCCTTGCGTGTAGTGCGCCGGCTCCGGGAATCGACGAGGGAGATCAAAGGCAGAAAGTGTAGGCAGCCATGACCCCAAAGCAGTTGAGGTGCGAGTATCTCAAGGACCCGCTCGGAATCGATACCGTCGAGCCAAGACTCTCCTGGGTACTCGAATCTGACGCGCGG
>CAZSJP010000068.1:0-355 GCA_964606675.1 uncultured bacterium | reverse complement strand
ATCAGATCCTCGTTGCCGACAGCGAAGGGAAGCTGGACGATGATGTGGGCAACAGGTGGGATAGCGGTAGGATCGAGTCGGACAATTCGGTGAATATCGCGTACGAGGGTGTTGAACTCACCGGTACCGAGAGGTACTGGTGGAAGGTCCGCGTGTGGGACCAGGAAGGTAACGTCAGCGAGTTCAGCCAGTCGGCCTGGTTCGAGATGGGTCTACTGGGAGAGGATGACTGGAGCGCCGCGTGGATAGGGGCCGGCGAAGAAGTATCAGCTCCGCTGCTGCGGAAGGAATTCTCGCTTGCAAAGGCAGTCGATCGAGCTCGAGCGTACGTCTCGGGTCTGGGCTACTACGACCT
>CAZSJP010000067.1:0-11452 GCA_964606675.1 uncultured bacterium | reverse complement strand
CCAACGGCCATGTCCGGGTTTGGCGTGCTGCAGAAACCGACCAAACTGGAGACTGCCGCGACCGTCTCGGGACGCAACACACGCTCGGTTGCGTCCCACGCCGCGAGCATCGCGTTGGGCCCGACGTTCTCGCGGCGAATGTACTCCCGCTGCAATCGTAGTATGCCGATGGAGACGTCGTTCAGCAAGACCCTGGCATCCCGGTTCGCCAGCAGCACCCCGGGGGTGAAACCAGCGCCCGGTCCCGCAGCGATCTCCAGCACAAGGCCGTCGGTCTCGCCCAATCGCTCGGCGAACTCCCTGTCGATGAGCCGGAGAATGCCGCGGCTCTTGTAGTCCGCGCCCTTCGTCCATCGATCCCAATTGCGGCCGACCCAGTTCTCGGTCCTGGCGGTTTCGCCTGCCTCGCCGTCAAACGAGTTCTGGTGCGGCGCGGTCAGGGACGCCACGCCGTCACGCACGTACCCGACGACGCAGTTGCCCGCACAGAGCAGGCGGTGATCGAGTTCACCACCATCGTTGGTCTCGCCCTCGAACCGGATGTCTTCATCCGGCAGCAGCGGGCTTCGGAAGATCGGTAGATCGCTCTCGCGCATGTGTAGTACTCCTCTCGGTTGGCGCTCAGGTCTCGGACATGGCAGGTCACTCGGGCTTCCGCGCCACTATGTAGTCCCGGCTGTGGTGGAGCGTGTGCCCAGCCCTGGCTAGGTCCGCGCCCAGGTCGTCGTCCTCCTCGGACTCGCTGACAATCACATCGCCGGTGACCAGATCGTGGTTCTCGATCTGGAAGCCGATCTCTTCGAGATCGTCCAGCCAGCTCCCGCCAAGTTCGAATCGCTCCCTGATCCACTTCGGCAGGGCTGCCATCTCATCTGTGCCCCGCGCGAGCTCATACATGAACAATCGTCCGCCGGCCATCAGCGCCTCGAACGCGGCTCTGATAGCCCGATCGGCGTCTAGCGTGCTGCGGAAGCCGATCCAGCTTGACACGGCGCCGACCGTCTCGGGCCGCAAAACGTGTTCCGTCGTGTCCCAGGCGGCGAACGTGACGTTGGGGCCGAGACCTTCGCGCCGCATATGCTCGCGCTGGAGCTGCAATATGCCGATGGACACGTCGTTCAGGAGGACTCTTGCGTCTCGGTTCGCCAGCAGTATGCCGGGCGTGAAGCCAGCGCCGGGCCCGGCTGCGATCTCCACAACCGTCCCCTCCGTTTCGGCCAGCTGACGGGCGAACTCCCGGTCGAGGGGCCGCAAAGGGCCGCGGCTCGTGTGCTCTGTGCCCTTGAACCACCGATCCCAATTGCGTCCTATCCAGTTCTCGCTCCTGGCCTCGTCAACCCACTTCCGGACGTTATCGCCGTCGGGCGCGGCTAAGGGCGCAGTCAAAGACGGCACGCCGTCCTGGACGTATCCGACGACTGAGTTGGCCGCGCAGAGCAGGCCGTCGGCGAGTTCATCGCCGTCGTCGACTCCGTCGACGTTGCCCACGAACCGGACATCTTCATCCGGCACTAGCGGGCTGCGGAATATCGATAGATCGTCTTCGCGCATGTGTCGCATCCTCTCTGTTTGGCATTGCTCTTGCCGGCCCCAGCGTCTCGTCGAGCCGGGGAGTGGCCCTACGCGTCCTACTCGTGCCGCAGCGCCTCGACCGGATCGAGTCTGGACGCGCGCCATGCCGGGTAGATGCCGAAGAACATCCCCACCACCAGCGACACGCCGAGGCCCAAACTCATCGAACGCGCGGTAACGATCGTTGCCCAGCCGCCCTCCGCCGACATCACGTTGGCCGTCGCATAGCCCGCCACGATGCCGAGCGCCCCGCCGATCGTGCACAGGATCATCGCCTCAAGCACGAACTGTCCGAGGATCGCCATCCGTGTGGCGCCGAGCGACTTGCGGATGCCGATCTCCCGCGTTCGCTCGGTGACGCTTGCGAACATGATGTTCATGACGCCGATGCCGCCCACGACGAGACTAACCGCGGCGATGCCCACAAGCAGCGCGCCAAACGTCTCGGACGTCTGTCTGCGGAGCGCCGTGAAATCGACGGTCGGCTGCATCCAGAAGTCGTTCTTCTGACCGGGCTGAAGCTGTCTGGAACGACGTAGCACGCGCGCGATATCGTGGGCGGCGGCGACCACCCGGCGTTCATCGGTGAGCTTCACGTTGATGGTGTTGAACGGGATGTCGCCACGATGGCGCCGCGTGGAAGCCTCCAACGGCACGTAGATATGGTCATCGCGCCGCCCGCCGAGTGGCGCAAGAATGCCGACGATCCGAAACCAGCGCGCGTCCCACGTCTTGACCTGGATCATGTCCCCTATCGTCCGTGGTCCTGCATCCATCTCGCGCGCCACGTTCGCACCGAGCACGCACACGTAACGACCCTCCCGACCATCCACGTCGTTCATGATTCTGCCCTGCGCAATCTGCATGTCGTACATCGTGAAGAATTCGGCGGTTACCGCACTGACCTTCAACGGCAGCGTCCGGTCGCGATACCCCACGGTCTCGTTCAGATAACCAAGGTAGGTCGGGCTCAGCGTCTCAACATACCGCGCCTGCTCCCGCAGTGCGTGGTAATCCCTCAGCAGCAGGGGTTTGTCCCTTCCGCCCCATCCTGCGTTGAACCTGCTACCACGGTTGATTGTCAGGTCGCTGCTTATGCGCCGGCTGATCATCTCATCCACGGCCCGGCGAGCGCCCTCGCCCATAGCCATCATCGCGACTACCGCTCCGACACCGATGATGATCCCAAGCGTCGTGAGCGTGGCGCGGAACAGGTTCGCCGAGAGCGCACGGAGCGCCTCGCCGACGATCTCCACAATCCACATCGGTCATCTCTCCGACTTCCGACCTAGTTGGTCCTGTTCACAACCTTCACGCCGTCGTTCGTAACCTTCACACCGTAGCGTCCAAGCCACCTCTCGAACTGACGGAAATGTTGCGCCACGGATGCCGACGGCGGGATGATCGCTCTCGCCCCCTCGGGGATGCCGCTGAGCACCTCCGTCAGGTTCCAGTCGCGCGTGCCGTATTCGATCGCGACAGGCCGAACTACCGCGGCGGCGGAGTCGAGCACGAACACGATCCCCGATCTCAGAGCGCCACCACTACTTTCCGGCATCGCCCCAACCGCAGCGCCCACAGAGTCTTCCGCCACCCCGAGCAACGGCGCTATCGTCCGCGCCTCATCCGGCGGGAGGACTGCGTCGCTGGACACCGTGAGGACGTCGACTCGGCTCGATACCTGTATGACCACCGAACAGTCCATGCCGGGAAGCAGTAGGCCGTCGCGGTTCTCAAGCTTGATCAGCACCGGGAAGTACGTCACGTCGCGCCTGCGAACCGACTGTGGCTCGATCTTCTCGACTCGACCGACGAACCGGCGCTCTCGGTATGCGTCCGGCGTGACGGACACCTTCTGACCGGGCCGCACGCGTCCAAGATTCGACTGATCCATCAGCACCCGCACCTGGACGGCGGTCAGGTCTGCCGTCCGCAAGAGCGTCGTACCCTCGTTGACGCCGGACGTCGCCGACGCGATGATCTGGCCGGCTTCCACCAGTTTCTCAATCACCGTGCCGCCGATCGGCGCTCGAACCGTCGTTTCCGACATTCGTTCGAGTGCCTGCACCAAAGCCGCCTCCGTGCTCACGATGAGCGACAGCACTCGGGCGTGCTCGAGCACGTTGCGATTGTGCTCGGCGCGGCTGACGATGCCGCGTGACAGCAACTCCTCCGTACTCGTCTTCCGATCTATCGCGACGGCAAGCTGCGCCCGCTGGTAGTCTAGTTCGGCGCGACGCTGCCGAACGGCGGTGGCGGCCTCGGTTGTGTCGACCTGCGCCAGGATGGCTCCCGCCCTCACGATCTGACCTGTCTCCACCGGGAAGCGCAACACCTCGCCGGACGCTTTCGACTTGATCTCGATCTCCCGAATCGGTCTCACCTGCCCTGTGGTTGTTACCTCGCTGACCATGTCTTGCCGCGAGACCCGCACAGTAAGGATCGACTCGGCCGAGACGGCCTCGTCCGCGTTCGAATCGCTGTTCGGTTGGGCACAAGCCGCAAGGCAGGCCGCGAAACAGGCGTACGCCAGGGCTACGACCATTCGGTAACGGTTCGGCGCGGGTTCGACAATCAAGGGAACATCTCCTCAGGGCGCCCACGCAGTTGGCGGCCCGGTAGTGTGTTCGACAGCGCTCACGTGGCCCGGCGCCGAGCATCGCGATGCGCCCGCCGATGCGCTGGTCATCTGGTAGACACGTCGATCCGTCGCGAAGGAAAACTGAGCCGCGGCCTTGCCCGATTTTCCTCGCGAATCGGACGCGACCCTAGCGGTGCTCCTGGAGGAACGTCACGATCATCTGCATCGCTTCATCGCGGTGGCGCTGAAGCAGGTGACCGTCCTCGTAGAGCACAAGCTCACAACGAACTCCCGTCGCGCGAACGCGTTCGGCGATCATCGCGGGCTCCTCGCTCGGCGTTGTGTCGCGGATGCCGTGGACGATGAGAAGCGGCTTGCGGATCTCGCCGGCGTGCGTGATCGGGCAGCGCTCGCGGATTGTCTCGTCGCGTCGAGACGGTTCGAGCATTCCCGTCCACCCACCTTCGAAGCTCTCGACGCTCATGGCGGCGTTTGGTGTCACGCCGCACGCGAACGGCGCGTCGGGTTCACGAACCGCGCGCAGGGCAAGGAAGCCTCCGGCTTGCGTGCCGATGATCGCGAGCGGTCGCCCCGACCCGTGGCGGCTACACCAATCGCGTCCGCAGTCGACTGCGTCCTGGGCGTCCACGCGGCCGATCTCGTCGACCCAGTCAGTCCACGGGAAATCCGGCACCTGCCGGCGCCAACGTACCTCCACGACCTCGTAGTTCTCTCTCAGCAGCCGCGCGATGAGCCATCGTCTGATGACCGGCCCCAGGATCAGCACCGCGACGTCGTGCGGACTCGGCGGAACGTAGCGTTTCACTGGGATCTCCAGTCCGTCGCGTGCCGTGAACGTCGTCTCCTCAAGCCGATGCGGCACCGGGCCGAGATCGTCCAACTCGGACGCCGGCAGGTCGATCGATTCGCACGAGCCGCCGATATCCCACTTGTGAACCCGGTCGTCGTGCCCGAGAAAGCTCAAGCTCGCACCGTCGGTTGAAGGCTGCACGTTCGGATCGAAGTCGCGACGGTAGTACTGTTCCAATCCGACCATGGGCAGTCGAGCGGCGATAGTCCCGCCGGGGTACGTGAACCACAGGAACTCACGTTCGGTCGCGCACCAGAGGTGGTGCCCGTCTCGGGCGAATCCGGCCAATGCAAGCCGCTCGCCGGTGTACGACCAGACCTGCACGAGCGTTGCCGCATCGAACACCGCCAGCGTCTTGGGCGCCGCTCGATCCATCTTGCCAGATAGCACGGCAATTTGTCTGCCGTCGGGCGACCACGCGGTGTGGGACGCGGTCATCATCTCACCGGGCGCACACGGAATGCGACGCGTCGTCCATCCACCGTCTTCGGCTTTGTCGGCGATAACGATGCCGGGGAAATACTCGCCGTATGCGTGGAGCACGTCTGAATAGGCAATGCGATTCCCGTCGCCGGACCAGTTGCCGGACATGGATATCCGGTGCACCGGCTTGTGCGCGTCATCGGAGATAGCGACCGATTCGCGGGTCCCGAGGTCGAACTCGCATACCGCTCGATCGCGGTCCATCAGATCGCGTACGGCTGTCGTGGAGTCGATTCGAATGCGGCAATACGAGACCGCGGACCCGTCTGGTCGCCAGACCGGCCAGCCGTAGATTGTATCGGCGTCGTCGATCAGGGGTTGCGGCCCGCCATCCTCGACCGCGCTTGTCCAAATCGCGCGGAGGCCGCGTTCGCCCTCTGCTGAGAACGCGATAGTGCTGCCGTCGGGCGAGAACCGGACGTTGCTCGGGTTCGCCGGCTGGACCACCTCCCGGAGGACGTCGCTGCTGTCGAGATCGGACACGGTCATGCCGACGCGGTCGTCGCCGGTCGCCAAGGTGAACGCAATTCGGTTCGTACCCTCATGGACGTCGTGATCGACCACGCGCCGGCCGCGACTGAAGAACTCCGCGGCATACTTCCTCGGCGACCCGCCGAGCCGTTTGCGAAGATGCAGGCGCGATTGCTGCAGCCGACCCTTCACCGTAGTGTGCGGCAGTCCGAGCTGGTCGGCGATCTCGTCGTATGAGTAGCTGCCCCAGTAGTGCAGAAGCAAGACATCGCGGTACATCTCCGGGAGCTCGTCGATGGCCGAGCGGATCTCGCCGTTTCGCTCTCCGAGGAGGTGCTCGCTGACCGCGGCGCCGGCGATGTACTCCGAGCTTTCGTCGAACGACTCGACCGGGGCGATGTTTCGTCGGTGGCGCCGCCGATGGAGCCAGCTCAGCGCCCGCGAGCGAACGATGGAGAGAAACCACGGGCCGAATCGCTCCGACTCCCGCAACTGATCCAGCTTCGTGTGCGCCGTGACGAGCGCCTCCTGCACTACGTCGCGTGCATCCTCATGCGATCCGCAGAACGAGATCGCGATGCCTTGCGCGGTTCCTTCGTACGCGCGGATCAGCTCCGCGAACGCAACGACGTCGCCCTGTCTCGCCCGGCACACCAGTGCGGCGTCTTCTTCGTACCGACTACTAGCCATCCGACTCCCTCCGGACGTTGTCACGTTGGCGGCTTCGGTACAGTAGACCCCTCGAGTTGGCTCGAAGGAAAACGGGTTGTCTCGCGAATCGGCGCGGATCGTCTTTGCACTCGTGTAGTGGCCGCCCTGGTCGTCGTTCAGGCCGCCGGCACCTCCAGCGTTCCGTCGAGCCATTCGGCGCCGATATCGGTCACCGCATAGGGCGCGCCTTCGAACTCCACCTTGATGACAGGGGCCAGCGCGTCCGGAGGATCGGCAGGCAGCCCGGAGATGAGCGTCCGCCCGTTGTCGATTCGCTCCACCCCGAGTTCCGCACCGGTGGAGAGTAGCTCGGCCGAGCGCACGCCGGGGCCGATCTTCGACACGGTCAGCATCTCGCCGGGGTAGTAGAAGAGCGTCAGATACCCGGTGGCGCCACGGCAGGTCCACATGCCGTAGTGGAACATCGGCCCCTGCACGTGGCCGCCGGCCGGGTTGTAGATGCCTTCGGGCCGGGTCCCGTAGATTGCTTCGCCGTGCTTCGTCAGCCACGCTCCGATCTGCCTGAGCACGCCGGCCTCGCGTTCGTCGACCGAGCCATCGGGCTTCGGCCCCACGTTGAACAGCAGATTGCCGCCAAGGCGCACGGCATCGACCAGGCTGAACAACACCTCGCCGGCGGTCTTGTTGGCCATGCTGTGCCGCAAGTACCCCCAGCCAGGGGCGAAGTTCAGCGTCATGCACGCCTCCCACGCTCGCCCGCCGCTCTCAGCGGTCACCGTCTGCTCCGGGGTACCGAAATCGCCCGAGCGCCCCGAGCGATTGTTGACGAGTATCTCCGGTTGCAGATCGCGCACCATGCTGTCCAGGTCGTCGGCACGCCAGAAATCGGCCGACTCGACATCGATGGGGCTCCCACCCCACATGCCGTGACCTGCCGACCCCGGCACGCCGCCACCGTCGTACCATATCACGTCTATCGTGCCGTAATCGGACATCAACTCGCGCACTTGCGCATGGACTTCGTCGACCATCTTGGGCAGATCGTCGGGGTGCTGTTGGGGGCTCCAGTAGCCCGGCCAGCGCCAGCTCATCAGCGAATAGTAGAAGCCGACCTTGAGACCCGCGCGCCGTGCAGCGTCGACGAACTCACGGACGAGATCGCGTCCGGGGCCGGTCCGTGCGGCGTTGAAGCCATGCGTCGCCGTATCGAACATGCAGTAGCCGTCGTGATGGCGCGTGGTCAGCACGATGTACTTTATTCCGGCATCCACCGCTGTTCGGGCCAACCTGTCCGCCCAGCCGGCGGCCGGTTGGAAGCGCTCGGCGACTAGGTCGTACTCGGCGCGTGGGATAAGGTCGCGACACATGATCTGCTCGCCTCGCCCGAGGACCGAGTACATGCCCCAGTGGACGAACATCCCCACTCGTGCATCGCGAAACCATGCGGTGCGTCGCTCGTATTCCGTCGTTGATGTCATCGTTGCCCTCACTTCGAAGCGTCAGGTTCCGGCGTTGCAACAGGCGACTATCGCGCCTGGCGGAGTTGTGTGCACTAGCGCGAGCATCGCGAGCGCTAGACGTCGGCCCATATCGGGCTCGACCACGCCATCTGGCCGTTGAGCTGCGTCACGCGGACGTAGTACCAGTTGCGCCCGGGCACCAGGTCGTCGTCCTCCCACTCGACGGTGGCGACGTATCCCGACTCCGGGACGGCTACGTGTCGTTTGGCGATGTACGCGTTGTGATAGAACACGTCGGGGTTCTCGACGGCGTCCGGCGTGAGGCCGAACTGCTCCCGCACCATGGAGCGCGTTTCGTCGTCGAACACGATCAGATCGCCACTACGCATCGCCTCGGCCAGAGTGAACTCGGTCCGCCGGCCACTCACTGTGAGCGTGATGGGCGCGTCGGCCGGCGCCTCGATCTCGAACACGACGGACTGCTGGCTCTCTCTGGTTAGCGCGCCGCCCGTTCGGTCGATCGTTCGCAGGACGAACGCGAGTTCGCTCTCGGAGCACCGGACGATCCGCTGCCCGTGCGTCGTGAAGCGCCCCTCGGTTGAGACGACCCGACCGTGTCCGAGCGTCAGCGACCCGTCCCAGATGTGCTCGTCGACACGGAAACCGTAGTCCGCCGTCGGGCCCCAACCGCACTCGATCGGGATTTTCGCGCGAACCGTACCGGTTTCAGGAGATCGCCACGATCCGTTGTGGCAGTGCGTGTGCGCGACGCCGCCATTCTTCACGATCTCGATGCGGTCGAGCGCGCCGGTGCACGTCACGTCGACACGGAGCCGCGCCGAGCTTTCGACACGAACCACGTCGCCCATGAACCCATCATTGAGGCGGGTCTCAAGCCGAATCCTGTCGCCAGTTACGCCGTAGCATCTGCGTCGGCCGAGCGCGCTCCAGACGCCGTCTCTGGTTGCCTCATCGGCCCAGATAGCCGCCAAGCCCGTGCCCCATAGCCCGCCGAATCCGCCGCCGTTGTCGCCCGAGGCGATGACGCCGAGCCGATAGCCGCGGCCGAGCGCGTCGAGAACCGTCCCACCGGACGTGCGCGGCGACATCTGCGCGTTCGGGTTCATCGTAAGCGGAGTGTTGCACCCCTCCGACGAGCCGTGGACGGAGAACACCTCCATCACGGGCGACAGGTTCTCGTCGTGATGGCTCCAGTCCTTGCCTCGGTCGCCGACCCGGTAGCCCGTATGATGCGGAATCGCAAGCGCCTTGTGCTTGCGCAGGTTGCCGAACAGATCGTCCACGTGCATCGAAAGGTCGAGCTCGGGATCGTGTTCGTTGAAGAAGACGTTGTGGTCGCCCCAGCGCGTCCGGTCGCCGGTCCATTCATAGCCCGGGAACGTGACGAACCGACCGGGGTCGTCGTACTCGCGCACGAGCCGCCTGACCAAGGCCCAATGCTCGGCGAACTCCTGCCGCGGCCCGACGGACTCTACCCGCAGGCCTTCGGGCAGCGTGTAGAAGAACGCCGGGTAGTAGACGATGGGCAGGAAATCGAAGTGTTCGCGGCCGCTTTCAAGCGCCTGACGGAGCACGCCTTCCCAGTCGTCGAGGCTCTGGCCCCGGCCGGGCCTGAACTGTGCGTGCATGTCGCCCCAGATGAGCTTCACGTGCGCTTCCTCGGCGCGAAGAAGAGATCCGGCACCAGCGCACGGAAGCCCTCGACGCGATGCAACGTGATGAGGTTCGTATCGTGCTGATTCCTCCCACCGACGCTCGTGCGCGAGACCACCAGCAGATCGTCGCCCACCGGCAGGAGCGAGGCGTAGCTGAACGATTCGAGCTGGTCGGGCGAGACCGCCACGAACCCCGCCTGCAGCCAGTTGAGCGCGTCGACGCTGTACATGAGCGCCAACGCCCGCCGCTCGTTGCCCGGCGGCCCTTGAAAGCCGAGAGCGCGCAGCGGTGCACGATCCTGCCAGGTGTCGGTGGCGATGTTCGCGGCGGTCCAGAATAGCCTGCATGGCGGGTCGTGCACGATGTGGAACTTGCACTGCGCGCCCGGCATGGGGTAGAACTGCGAGAACCGGTAGCTCATCCGTCGTCCGTCGTCCTCAAGCCGGCATACTGCCGCCAGGCCCGCCGTCGAATGGCCGTCGATTGTGGTCCGCAGGACCACTCGCAAATCGCCGCCGACGTCGACGACGTTGCCTTCAAGCCAGCTATCGTGCGGCACCTTCCCCTCGGCGCTCGGGGGATACATGGCTTGAGTCAACGACGCCGGCACACCGGGAAACGGGACTCTCTCCGACATGCGCCACGACGCAGGCTCCAGAAGGTCGCGCGATAGATCGCCCGCGACAACGAGCGATCCCCAGTCGGTTCGCGGCCCGTCGCACGTCTCGAACGCGCGATATACGAACCCGTCGCGAAAGACGACGCTCGTCGGCGCGCCGTGATGCCGCCCCGCGAACAGGACCGCCGGCGCCGACCATGACTCGCCGCCGTCCGACGAGCGCGCGATCGAGATGTCCCTCGTGCGGCGCATGCTGCCGATGAGATAGAGCGCGTCGCCCACGCCGAAGGGCGAAGCCCACAACAGATCGGTGCTGGATGTGTGCCGCCATGTGCATCCGCGGTCGTCGCTGAGAAGCACGTCGCACTGGTCGGGAACGGTCTCCTTCAGCGGCGCCGGACGAAACCACTCGTACGTACAGACGAGCCTGCCGCCCGGGAGCGCCGCAAGCGCCGGCGAACCAACGTAGACGTTCCCCGCATCGGCCGATTCGGCAAGGACCTGGTAGCTCTGCCCCAGCAACATCCGATGGGCCCCCTTCAGGCCGCCGGACAGGCTGCCGGACAGGCCCCGAGGCACGCGCAGACCGCGATGATCGCCCAGAATATCCACTGGAAGAGCTTGAACGGCGCTCTCGGGATGCCCGACGTCAGCGCGATCGCCAACTGCGCGACCGCGAACGCCGCGTAGTTGAGGCCGATGAAGTGCACGAGCAGGCTCGTATCGCCGAGACAACTACAGAGGTTCAGGCCGGCATGCAGCAGAACTGCCGCCGAAAGGATCTGGAACGCCGATACGTAGTGGAATACGCAGTGGAAGACCTTCTTCGGCACCTCGTCCAAGTCCGAATCGAGCAACGGCTTGAGGAACTCTTTGCGCCCAACCGTGAAATGTCCGACGATGGCAAGCGCGGCCATCACGCCCGCGATAGTGAGTAGCCAATTCATCGCTATGCCTCCTTGCCCGCATTGCGGGCGGGCTCCGGCGTGTTCGCACACTCCAGAGCGTGGGCAAAGAATCTCGGTCGCGCGCTACGGCGATCCGCG
>CAZSJP010000066.1:0-11594 GCA_964606675.1 uncultured bacterium | reverse complement strand
GAACAGGATGCAGCCGACGTTGTCTTCCACGAGTTAGAACGCCATCCCCATGATACCATGCGGGAACTCGACCAACTCGCCCGCCATGACGTTCGCCAGCCCATGCACCCGGGCGATGCCGTCGCCGACCTGCAGGACCGTGCCGGTATCGTAGACGTCGACGCCCTGATCGAACTCGCTGAGCTGCTGCGCGAGTATCTTCGATACCTCATCGGGACGCACGTCAAAGGTCATTGCCATCGTTAGTTCACCCTTCAGACTCTCGCCCGCCACCGGCGCCGCCCGCCCCGGCGTGCAGATTCGCACCCGTCAGGCAGCGGCGTAGCCGACCGAGTTGGGCGGCCAGCGAGGCGTCGAATACAGTATCACCCACCTGTGCAATGAACCCGGAGACGATCGAATCGTCCTCCCGGACGTGCACGACTACGTCCTTACCGGTCAGCTCGCCCAGCATCTGCCGAAGGCTATCGTCCTGCCCCGCAGCCAGCGGCACGGCACTTGCGATGTCCGCACGGACGACCCCGGAGCGTTCATCCAGCATCGCCACGGTCGCCTCCAGTATCTGCGGAAGCATGCCTTCCCTGTACTTCTCGACCAGAAGCTGCAGGAAACACCACACCAGCGGCGAGACCTTCGACTTGAAGAGTCGCTCCATCGCCAGGAGTTTGTTCTGCTTGGCGACGGCCGGGTTTTCGAGGAATGCACGCAGTTCCGGCGACTGCCGAGACAGGTCGAGCAGGGCGCGCACTTCTCCCTCGAGGGAATCCAGCGCACCCGCTTGCTCGGCGGCCATCAGCAGCGCCCGCGCATAGCGGCCACTGGCTCTTGAGTGGATCGGCATTACAGTCCTATGCTCCCTCGGCGGGAGCCAGCGCTAACGCTAATCAACTGCGCTTGGTCGCGGGCAAACGCGCGATCAGATCGTCGACCATGTCGCGGTGTCGCTCGGCGTCGAGCGTCTCTCGGACGATCTTCCCGGCGGCTTCCACCGCCAGATCGGCCACGACGTCTCTGATATCGCGCAACGCCGCCTCTTTGGCGTTGTCGATATCGCGCCTCGCCTGTTCGAGCAGCCGCTGTCCTTCTTCTCTGGCTGCCGCCTCAGTGTCCCGCTTCAGGGTCTCCGCGGTATCCCGCGCCACCTGGATGATCTCCCGGGCTTCCTCGTCTGCTTTGTCGATCAGCCCTCTGTATTCCTCGCGAAGCTCCCTGGCCTCTTCGTGCGCCTTTCGTGCTTCCTCGAGCGCAGCGCCGATGTTCTCTTCGCGCTGGTTCAAGGCCGCAACGATCGGCTTCCACCCGAATCGCCCAAGCAGGAACGCAAGGATGAGAAAAGTGATGATCGTCCAGATGATCAACCCAGGATCTACGCTGACAAGCATCTCTGTCCTTCTACGGTTGTCTCGACCTGGTACACCGGCCTACGGTCAGGTCTTGACCGCGAGAATGATGCAGATCACCTCGCCGAACAACGCAACACCTTCGATCAGCGCCGCAGCGATAAGCATGGAGACGCGGATGTCGCCGGCCGCTTCCGGCTGACGTGCGCTGCCTTCCATCGCCGCCGAAGCGATCTTGCCGATACCGAGCCCAGCTCCGAAGGTGACGAACCCCGCTCCGATGCCGGCTGCGAGATGCGCTAACCCGATGGCTTCCATCGAACTCCTCCTGATTGCGTGCTGCTAGACGCCGCAACGCTTGATGCCCAATGCCGCGAGTCGCTCAGTGCGCTTCGCTCTCGGCATGGTTCGAGTGAACTCCCAGCCCTGTGAAAACGGCTGTAAGTATTGTGAACACATATGCCTGGATGAACGCGATGAGGATTTCGAGAATCATTATGAACAGACTGAACGGCACTGAGATGGCCGCGACCGCCGCATTATGGAATATGAAGATCAGTCCCAGCAGCGACAATATGACGATGTGCCCCGCCGTCATGTTCGCGAAAAGCCTAACGCACAACGCGAACGGCTTCGTGAACAGGCCGAGGAACTCCACAGGAATCATGATCGGCCACAGCATCCAGTGCACGCCGCCCGTGAGGTGCTTCAGCCACCCGCCGAAACCCGCGACCTTGATTGCAACGCCCTGGATCAGGACGAAGCTCATCAAGGCCAATCCGGCCGTAACGCTCACGTTGCCGGTTGCCGTCGCTCCATACGGGATGAGACCCAGCATGTTGCACGTCAATATGAAGAAGAAGACCGACAGCATCCACGGCAGCAGCGCCCGCCCATAGTGGGGGCCCATCGACGGGATCGTCACTTCGTCGCGGATGAACACGACCAGAGCTTCCACGACGTTCGCAAGCCCGGAAGGCGGTCTGTCCGACCGTGCCCTGGGCGCCGCCACCCCCGCGACGAACACCAGGAGCAGTAGCCCGGCGATCCACATGTAGACCAAGTGCCGCGTGATCGCCATCTCTATCTCGATGCCCGCGACGTGAAACGTACCGAGGCTCGGCAGATGGATCGTCTTGGTCAGGCTGTGGTTCGGCCACGGAATATGCAGCGTGCGACCATCGACCACGTGGTGGATCGGGTCCACACGGTCGCTGTGTGCCTCGCCCTGCGGCGATGCACCCTCGGCCCCATGGGCGCTCGCGCCCTCGGAAGCCATCGCGGCACTTGCCGGAACGGCTACCGCGACTAGAGCCGCCACGAGCCACAGGCACCCACATTTCACTGACCGACCTCCCGCGACTTCACCGTGATTCTGTACAATATCGTCAACTCAAGAACGAGATAGGCGACGTGCGAACCAAGAAGTCCGACGAGAAAAGAGGGGAGATGTCCCAAACCGTTCAAGACGGCGATGGCTACCGCGGCACCCACCACCAGAAGCCGGACCAACATGCTCGACAGCGTGACGACCATGAAGCTCTTCATCGCCCGCGCCATCGACCAGAACACGAGATAACCACTCGCCAACGCCAGCGCAAGACCGATCGACCACCCAACGAGCGCGCTGTTCCTGGCCGCCGGGGCGGCCGCTATCAGCCACCACGACGAGAGCGCCGCCACGCCGGCCGTGAGGCCCATCAGCCACCCGAGCCATTGCGTGCGACCGTCGACGTGGGATGACTCAGATGGCATCGTCGGAGCAATCCTTGCGCTCTCTGCCGCCGGCACGAGGCCACACGGCGCGGAGGAAGTGGTAGAAACCAACGGCTATACCGGCGACGCCGCCAGAGACGATTCCCCACGGGTCGACACCGTACCGCCCGTCGATCCAATGGCCGCCGGCGACGCCTAGCGACACTATCACCGCGAATTGGACGCCCAACCCGAGTATCGGCGCAATCTCACGAAGTGCATTCCGTTGCGACGACCCGCGCACGAAGCGCGCCATAGGGTACCGCCAAGTCGACAGCAGATGACGAATCCAGCGCTCCGGATCACGCTGCCGGACCGCGAATGTGAAATTTTCGCTGGTATGCACTCAGGGTCAAGCCCTGTAGCGACTCCGGTCGCCTCCGATGTCGACTTCTTGACAAAACGTCGCGAACCATGGATATTCACCCTTAGCAAGGGAAGTGGGTGAACCGCAAAATCCTGTTTTCCTGAAGCTACCGAGTCTTGTGCCTGCGTGCCGGCAAGCCCGAACGAATCGGGTCGCGCGGCTCGCAAGGCGCTACGGGAGGTAAGACCATGAATCTCAGATCGCCATCCACAATGTGCGCAGAGGTCTGCGCGCTGGTCGACAATGCATCGGCGGAGATACTGTCTCTGTTGCCACCGGCTATCGGCGAGCACCTGACCGCCGCCAGGCGGGAGGTGCTTACGGCGGTCAAATGCGCGGTAGAAGCAGAGATCGACCGAGGCGATCGCCTGTGGGAAGTGGCTAAGGACAGACGGAACGCCGCCTCCGGCAGTGGCGAGCAGACCGAGGAAGCCTGATAGCGCCCGTCGCGCGCAGTGGGAACGACGATCCGGCGACGGGCTGACATAGGACCCCACCCACCTCATCGCGAGCCCCTGTATGCGGCTGTTGTACCGTTTCTGGCAGATATTCTGGGGACTCGTGCCACCCATCGCGATCATGATGCGAGACTACCACGTCTCTCTGATCATGGGAGGCGTGTTCGACTGGGACACCCCCAGACGACGCGCACGAGCCGCGAAACTCACCAAGGCGCTCGCCGGCCTCGGCCCGACGTTCATCAAACTCGCCCAAGTGCTCGCCGCCAGAGCCGACCTGTTCCCCGGCATATACCTCGACGAACTCGGGCGCCTGCATGACAGCGTGCCACCTATCAAGTCGCGCAAGATGGTTCGCCAGTTTCGTGCCGCCACCGGCGTATCCGTCGAGGACGCATTCGACGCATTCGACCGGGAACCCGTGGCGTCGGCGTCGCTCGGACAAGTGCACAAGGCTCTGACAGGCGACCGCCAGCTAGCCGTCAAGATACTCAAGCCGGGGATCAGGAAGACGGTCGACCGCGACCTGCGTTTGATGGCCGCGGTGTTTAGCCTCACCACTGTGTTCGTCCAGAGCTCACGGCTCGACAGCCTCATCACCATCTTCGAGCAGTTCAGCAGAACCATCTACGAGGAGATGGACCTGGCGCTGGAGGCCGAGCACATGGCCTACTTCCGCGAACGGTACGCAGACGACGACAGGGTCGCGATACCCTCGGTCGTGGCAGAACTGTCGAACCGCGACGTGCTCGTGATGGGCTTCATCGACGGTATCCGGATCAGCGATGCAGAAGCCGTACGCGCCGCCGGACACGACACCGACAAGTTGATGAACCTGCTCGTTCGCGTCTTCGCCGAGCAAATCCTGCACGACGGAGTGTTCCACGCCGACCCCCATCCCGGCAATATCTTCGTCGACGCGCAGGGACGGATATGTCTCCTGGATTTCGGCCTGGTGGCTCGGATACCGCGGGACGTGCGCAAGAAATACACCGACGCGATCGTCGCGGTGATTCGGAGAGACTACGACACGCTCATCGACATCGCATTCGACCTCCGGGCGGTGAATGCTGACGTCAACCCGCTTGTGCTGCGACAGGCGGCGCAACGGCTGATGGCGATCAGCCTCCGAGAGGACCTCGGGCCAATCCAAACGCAGAAGCTGGTCGCTCAGGTGATGGACGTGTTCTACGCGTTTCCACTCCAGATACCGGCCGAACTGGTCTACGTCGCCAAGACCATGACTCTGATCGAGGGGTTCGGCGCATCCTACAGGCCCGGCTACAACCTGATGAAGGACGCGCAGTGGGTGTTCCAGGAGCTGCTGAAGCAAGAACTCGAGCAGATGGACAAGAGCGTCGCCGACCTCATCGTGGACGAGGCGAAATCCGCGGTCGGCCTCTACGAAAACATGAAGTTCGTCGCCGAACGAGCCGCCCGGGAGGAATTGGTCATACGCATGTACCGCGGCGACCTAGCCGAGATGCAGCGAATCATCGGGTATACAATCCGGAGGCTGATAGCGGCGGTCACGATATTCGGCGGAGGGCTGACGACCGCGGTGATATTCCTGGAGACAGACAACTGGTGGATCCTGGCCGGCGGAGGATTGCTGACGAGTGTCGCCATGCTAGTCCTCTTCTTGATGCCGGGAACACCCAAGACTCCGCGAATCGTGCTGCCACCGAAAAGCACGGAACATCGGCATCGAGGCGACGGTCCGTCCACCAGCTGACGGGCCGCCCATCGAGGAGCGCGACGCGATGTCCGCAGCTGCGTTGACGCATATGTCGTCCCAACGTGCCCGAAATGTCACAAACGCCGCCAGGCGCCGCGGGCCGAGCGCAGCGGGAGTCGCCCCTCACTACTCGTAACAGGTTTGCGCCAATGCGGCTTACGCCATCCGTCGCCACATCCGAGCGCGCTGGGCACGGTGTTTGCCCATATCCGGAAGCAGCCTGTGGCGAGATCGAGCCACGCCCCGGTTTGCACTAGGTGGCAAGCCGACCCGTCGTGGGCAGTTGCGCACGTCCGACGATGGGCGCAAATACTCATCTTGGTCGATTCTAGGCGCGAACAGCATGGAAGCGTTGGTCGCGCCCTGCCGTTCTACCCCGACTCGGGAGCGCCCCTCGGTGGTAGCGGCAGGTTCCGGCATGGTGGACCTCACCGATGAACGACATACCGGCTAGCCCCGATATCCCCCTGGTGGCCGACCTTCTCTCGGCAGGCGATATAGTCCTCTACGTGGTGCCCGACGACGGCCTCTCGTCCTCGCTTCCGACCCCTCGGTCGTCCGCTCTCGAAGAGGTGATTGGCTCGGGCGGCATGCTGCTGTTCGTGCGCGAGACCGAGATGCCGAGGGCGATCACGTCGCTCAACCGCGCACCGGCGTTGATCGTGACCGATGGGGGCGCATTCGAGCGCGTTGCCGCGATGGTTCCGCGGGACGTACCGATCACCTCCGCGCCCATGCTGGCCGCCCGCCAGAAAGGCAATCTCAACGACTTCGTCGACGGCTTGCGGGCTGTAGACCGGCTCCAGCCGGATGCCGGCATCCTCATCGCTACCGGCTGCCCCGGCCGAGGGGGCCCCGAGCGCGAGAGGCTCTCACGATTGCCGCCGATTCTGCGAACGCTTGCCGGTGGGCCGCTGCGGATCGTGCACACCAATGGGGACGGGCAGTTCCCGGATTCGCTGAGGGAGTACGAGCTCGTCATACATTGCGGCGCCTGCACACTGGCTCGAACGGAGATGTTGCGCCGACAGGCCGTCGGGCGCAGAGACGGTGTGCCCCTCGTCAACTGGGACGTGCTGGAATCGCACGTGAGCCACGTATTGCCCAGAGCCGTGGCGCCATTGCGCCGCAACGGGCTGCTCGACGCCACCTACAACGACATTGTCGGCCCGGCGTCCTGACCGGGCGGTCGGAGCGCCGATCGCGGCTACTCCTCCGCCTCCGATGCGCCTTTCCTGGACGGGCGCTCGATCAGCAGCTGCGTGATCTTCCTGTGGAGGTTGTTCGGCAGGATGTCGAGCACGGCGGCAGTCTTCGCGATGTCCCAGTTGTTCAACCGAAGCTGCGTCTCGATATAGTGCTTCTCCAACTCCGTCTTGGCCTCCGTCAGCGCTCGTGGCCGCACGAAGTGAACCGTCTCGCCGCCCTCCGGGCCAGTCGACGCAACGCCGATATCCGACTCATCTATCTCCATGCCGCCGGCGAATATGGCGAGTCGCTCCACCACGTTCTTCAGCTCTCGAACGTTGCCTCGGAACTCTAACGCGGATAGCCGGTCGACCGCAGCATCGGACAAGTGCATCTGTTCGCGCCCGTTCGCGACAGAGAACTCGGCGAGGAAGTGTCGGGCAAGGTCGGCGACGTCCTGCGGACGCTCCCTCAGCGGCGGCACTCTTGTCGGAACCACGTTGAGCCTGTAGAACAGGTCTTCGCGAAACGCGCCCTCAGCCACCTGCGCCTCAAGGTCCTTGTTGGTTGCCGCGATAACGCGCACGTCCGCATGGAGCAACTCCGTTCCGCCGACGCGCTGAAACTCGCCATCTTGCAGCGCGCGGAGCACTTTAGCCTGCACGGCGAGGTCCATGTCGCCAATCTCGTCCAGGAACAGCGTGCCGCCGTGCGCCTGCTCGAACTTCCCGGCGCGTCGGGCCGTCGCGCCGGTGAACGATCCCTTCTCGTGCCCGAACAGTTCGCTCTCGATCAGATCGTGCGGTATTGCCGCACAGTTGACCTGCACGAACGGCCCATCCGACACCGCGCTCTGACAATGGATCTGCTGGGAAACGAGCTCTTTGCCCGAGCCACTCTCGCCCGTTATGAGAACCGTCGCGTTGGTCGGCGCAACGCGGGATATCAGTGCACGGACTGCTTCGAGTGCCGGGCTGTCGCCGATCATCGCCGGGAAAGCCCGTGTGGCAGCGTCTTTCGCCCGTCGCAAGAGGGTCAGCTTCTCTGCCGCACGTGCGACGACGACACGCACCTTCGGCAGACTCAACGGCTTCTCGAGAAAGTCGTACGCACCGACACGCAACGCCTCGACGGCCGTCTCGATCCCCGAGTGCCCGGAGATCATCACTACCTCGGTCTCGGGCCACCTGCTCCGGATATCGCCCAGCACGGACACGCCGTCGGGGCCGGGAAGTTTCACGTCGAGAAGCACGATGTCGGCCTCGGCGACGCCCATGGCCTGAAGCGCGGTCGGGCCATCTCGCGCGTCGGCGACCTCGTAGCCCTCATCCTCGAGGATGTCGCGCAGTGCCGCGCGTATGTTCCTCTCGTCATCTACGATCAGCACTTTCATAGCTCCACCTCATCGTCCGCCCCGCTCTCGGCCAACGGCAGACATATCTCGAACATGGCTCCCCGAGGGGCCACGTTGGAAGCGGCAACACGCCCTTGGTGATCCGCAATCACGCGCTCCACTACCGCCAGGCCGATGCCGGATCCATCCGCCTTCGTACTGACGTATGGCTGAAAGATCGTTGCGAGCAGGTTTTCAGGAATGCCCGGTCCGTCGTCGGTCACCGTGAGCGTAGCCTGCGACTCGCTGGCGCGTGTTCCAACGCCCACGCGCACCCGCCCGTCGGCCGTATCGAGCGCCTCGAGGCCGTTCTTGACGAGATTCACGACTACTTGTTCGAGCTGCTGCGGGTCTCCTACTATAGGCACCGGATCGCTAGGCGCGTCCACGCTCAACACGCCGCGCTCCCGATCCGCGGCGAACAGTTCGCTCACGCCGGCGACTACCTCGCGAAGATCCATAGGTCGCATCGCCGGCGCCGGCATTCTGGCGAAGCTGGAGAACGCGTTCGCCAGTTGTTCGAGGCGGTCGATCTCGTCCAGAATCACCTCTGTGGAGCGCTGGAAGGTCTCGTCGAAACGCTCCCGGTTGAGCTGGTGTTGCTCTTGCAGCCGCTGCGTCGTCAGACGCATCGGCGTGAGCGGGTTCTTGATCTCGTGGGCGATGGCACGCGCTATGTCTTGCCACACAGCTCTGCGTTCGGCTCTGGCAAGCGCTTCTGTCGACTGCCGCAAGCCGACAACCATCTCGTTGAAAGAGTCTACCAGCGCGGCGACTTCGCGTATCTTCGACGGCGGCACCGATTGGCCGAGGTCGCCCTCGGCGATACGTTGCGCCGCGCCCGCAACGGACCTGAGCGGACGAGTCAGTTGCGCACCCAGCACAACCGACACCGCTGCGGCAAGCGCAACCGTGATCGCCAGTATCCCGAGGCCGACCACGACTATCTGCCGTTTGAGCGGCCCTTGGAGCGCTCCGACCTGTCGATAGCGCACCAGCGCGCGGTTGGCCTCCTCGCGCGTGCCCGGGTCGTCCAGTTCTCGCAAGCTTCTCTCCAGGGCGTCGCCGACCTCGGCGTCTTGCCAGAAAGCCATGCTGGCGTCGATAGTGTCGATAGCGTACCAACTGATCGGCAGCACTCCGGCGAGCAGCAGCACCAGGGCGGATGCCACGAATCGGAAGCGCATGCTAATCATGGCGCAACCCGCCTGCGATCGAGTGACCGACGGGTGAAAGGTTCGCTCTGAGCACGGGGCACGCGATAGTCCCAGAATGCCATGAGGTCGAACGTCCGGCCCGTCGCATGGATGAGGACCGGCTCCATCTTCGCCGACACCTCCACGTAGTATTCCCCGGTCGACGCCGCTGAGCCAACGGGCCACACTTGGGCCGTCTCCAGTCGAAAGAAAGTGGAGTGTTCCAGCAGGCGTGACGTCAAGAGCGAGCGCTCCCCTACGTCGATCTTGAACGCCCCTGTGGCGAGGTCCTTGGTCACCCGGTGGGAGATCGTCGCGTCGGGAGCGGTGCCCGGATTCCCATCCTTGTCGCGCAATCGGCACACAAACGTGAGCACGACCGGCGTCCCGCTGTCGATCACGTTCCGAAGGTCGTCGGAGAGCGTATGCTCTAGCACGCACGACACTGCTATGCTGTCCTGTCGCAACTCGATCACAGGATCGGTCATCGTGACCAAGTCGTTCCCGCCGGGGACCAGAAACCCCACCAGCGCCACGAATTTCAGTATTGCCGACTCCAGCACGTGCCCGGATTACCTCCCCGCGGGCCGCCTAGACGACCCGACTGTGTCGCCGAGCGCTCGCACCGGCGGCTAACGCTCAGCGAACGGCCGGCAGCTCGTAGAGACCCGGCCTCGTCCCCGATCAGAACGCCAGCGAAACTCGGGCTTCAGGCGCGCCGCGTGGGTTCACGCCGAACGACAAGTTCGTGCCCGTCAGATCGGCGTACAGCTTCCGGTTGTGGTCCAGCGCGCACTCGCGGGCGTCGTAGATGTTCCAGGCGTAGAGCGTCATGGCCATCGCCAGACCGCCCAGGATAATCGCCTTCCGGTTGGTGGAGATATCCCCGAAATCGCGCATCGGGTCCTTCTCCCAGCGCCGGTATTCGGCGACCTGCACGGTCTCGTCTCCGTTGCCGCCCCTGTCGAGTTTGTCATAGTCGGCCACGGTGAGGGACATGCCGTCGGTCGCCAGGCCAACCGCCACGAGCGACGCGGCTACACCACCAAGAAAACCCAGACCCCGCTGCCAGCGACCAACATAGATCTGGCCCATCCCCGGCGTGCCAACCGACAGGATCATGGCCAGCGTCGGGTCCTTCGGGATGACGAGCCGCAGGTGCCTCTCTGTCCTCCCGATCACGACCGCCTCTCCGGGAAGTGCTGGCGCCAACGGCCCCGGCGCCTCCTGTCCGCCGGCGACGGGCGCCAGCGCGATCAGCGCGATACAGGCAACGAGCCGAAACGACTCGCGACATAGACGGCAACCCATGCTAACCTCCACGTTAGGTACCAACGAAAGCCTCTCATTCCGGCGCGTACCCGCAAGTACGACCCATCGTGCCAAGAGCGTCAGCAGGCATCACAAGCAACACGCGTGCCGTGGGCGCCTCAACGCGGGCCCCGGCGCCTGCGCGACGCACCCGGCCGGGTGCGCTGTATCCGACGCGATAGCCTTCCGACGCTAAATGTGACGCTGCCGATAGCCTCGTGCCAATGCCGGCGCCCTGCTCGGGCCTAGTCCGGTGCCCTGACACCTTCCCACGTCATGTCATGCACTTCAGGGCGCCCGGGCGTTCGCCCAAAGCTGCTCGCCACCACCCCCACGACGAACACGGTCAGGTTGCCGACGACGATGATGAGAAAAGGGTGGATGTCGAGAGCCACCGACTCCGGGATGACGTCGAACCGACTCAGCGTACACCACACGATCGCCACGATCCCTGCCACGAGGCCGATGGCGGCACTGCGTGAATCGGCCGTGCTACAGAAGAACCCGAGGAAGAACAACCCACCGATGCCGCCTCCGATCACGGACGCGACGAACATGAGCGTGTCGAGTATCGACCCTTCGCCAAGAGTCCACAGCGCATATGCGACGACGACCATCAGCGCGCCCAACCCGACGGTCGTCCAGCGCGCGGCACTCAGGTAGTGCGCGTCGCCTCGCCCTTTGACGATGTGGCGCTGGTAGAAGTCGACTGTCAGCACCGTGGCGGCGCCGTTCATGCTCGAGTCGATGCTCGACATGGCCGCTGCCAGCAGAGCCGACAGGACCAGCCCACCGACAAACGGCGGCATCTGCGTCATGATGAAGTGAGGGTAGACCGTGTCGGCCCT
>CAZSJP010000065.1:0-11712 GCA_964606675.1 uncultured bacterium | reverse complement strand
CATGGTCAACGACGCGCCGGGCCACATCGAGTTCTTGAAGAACATGGTGACCGGCGCTGCCCGCGCTGAGGCGATCGTCCTCGTGATCGACGCGGAAGAGGGCATACAGGAGAACTCCAGGCGCCACGGCTACATAGTCGCGATGCTCGGCGTACGGCAGGTTGCGGTCGTCGTCAATAAGATGGACCTGGCAGACTACAGCCAGGCGGCGTTCGAGGCTATTCGCGAGGAATACTCTTCGTTCCTGGCGAACGTTGGTGTGGAGCACGCCGTTTTCATCCCCGTCAGCGCGCGGGAAGGCGAGAACGTCACGGAACGCTCCGACGCTATGCCATGGTACGACGGTCCGAGCGTGCTCGACCAGATGGAGGCGTTCGACAAGGAAGCGGTCGACACGAAACGTCCTTTCCGCATGCCGGTTCAGGACGTCTACAAGTTCACCGAGGACAATGACGATCGTCGCATCGTCGCGGGCACAATCGAGACGGGCGTGCTCGAAGACGGCGCGAGCGTGACGTTCTACCCGTCCGGCAGGCAGTCGGCCATCGCGTCGATCGAGGGCTTCAACACGCCGCAACGGACGAAGATCGGCGCCGGGCATGCAGCCGGGTTCACTCTCACCACGCAGCTTTTCGTCAAACCGGGCGAGCTGATGTGCAGAAGCGACGAGCCCGCTCCGACGCTCGCATCTCGGTTCCGCGCCGATATCTTCTGGATGGGGCAGTCTCCTCTCGTCGGCGGGCGCAGGTACAAGCTCAAGATGGGGGCGGCGCACGTCGGGGTAGAGCTTGCCCAAGTGCTCAACGTCCTCGACGCCTCCGAACTTACGACTGTACAGGGCAAGCAGGAGATCGAGCGTCACGACGTGGCCCAGGTCGTCCTCGAAACCGCGCGGCCGATGGCGTTCGACCTGGCCTCGGAAGTCGAGCGAACGAGCCGATTCGTGATCGTCGACAACCACGAGATCGCCGGCTGCGGCATCGTTCTGGAGGACGCGCACGACGGCCGGTCGCTCCTCAGCGAGCGCGTGCGGAACAGAGAGTTCTCGTGGGCAAAAGGGCATGTCGGGCAGTCGGACCGGCAGGCCCGAAATGGCCACGCCGGCAAGTTCATCGTGTTCGTCGGAACGGACGAGTCCACGGCTCAGGAGTTGGCCCGTGGGCTTGAGCTTCAGCTCTTCCGGACGAGCCGGCAGACGTACTATCTCGCCATCGAGAACGTATTCGACGACTTGGGCGCCGGGCAGACATCGGGCGCCATCAGCAGAGAAGATCACCTCAAGCAACTTGGCGAACTCGCGCGCGTGATCACGGACTCGGGCCTGCTGTTCATCACTACCCTTGCAGACGCCGACGGGTACGAGTTGGACATGCTCAAGACGCTGAACGAGCCGAACGAGTTGTTCGTCGTCGGCGTGGGAAGCCACGCTCCGGAGGCATTCGATGCCGACATTCAGATCGACGAGGGAGCCCACATCGACGAAGGCGTCGAGAAGGTCATACGCGAGCTTGGCTCCCGGGAGGTGCTGATTGACTACTACATCTAACGCGGCTCCCGGCCTCGGCACCCAGACGCTGCTGGTTCACGGCGGCCCCTCTTGCGACCCGACGACCGGCGCCACGGCGGTGCCGATCTACCAGACGACCGCGTACGCGTACAAATCGGCCCAAGAGATCGCCGAAGTGTTCCGGGGAGAGGCGCCCGGATACGTGTACACCCGCGTGGCGAACCCGACGACCCTTGCGCTCGAGTGCCGCCTCGCCGAACTGGAGGGCGGGATCGGGTGCGTCGCAACGTCGAGCGGCATGGCGGCCATAGCTTCGACCATGACGGCGCTCGTTCGGACGGGGAGCGAGATAGTCTCCGCGGCGGGCATATTCGGCGGCACGATATCGCTATTCTGCAACACACTCGGACGCTTCGGCGTGAAGACCGTGTTCGTCGACGCCGAGGACACCGACGGATTCAGAGACGCGATCGGCCCCGATACGGGCGCGGTCTTCCTCGAGACGATCGGCAACCCGCGCATGGATGTGCCCGACATGCCCGCAATCGCCGAGATCGCGCACGCGGCGGGAGTGCCGCTTGTGGTAGATGGCACGGTCACCACGCCGCTGTTGGTGAAGCCCGGCGATCACGGCGCCGACGTGGTAATCTATTCGACGTCGAAATACGTGAACGGCCACGGCACGGCCATCGGCGGCGCGATAGTCGACACCGGCAACTTCGACTGGTCGCAGAGCCGGGTCGAGGATATCCGCGATCTGGTGCCGGTCGTCGGCCGCATGGCGTTCCTGAAGTACCAGAGGAGCATCGTCCACAGGGACTTGGGCGGCTGCGCCTCGCCGACCAACTCGTTCTACATGTTGCAGGGGCTGGAATCGCTCGGGCCCCGTATGGAACGACATTGCGGGAACGCGCTGGCGCTCGCCGGGTATCTGGACGCCCATCCCGACGTGCCCTGGGTGAACTACCCCGGGCTGGCCGATTCGCCATTCTTCGGGAGAACCGAAGAACTGTTCGGTGGACAAGCGGGTGGGCTGGTGACGTTCGGACTTGGGACCATCGAGCGGGCCTACGGTTTCATCGACGCGCTCCGGCTGGCCAAGGTTGCAGCCAACATCGGAGACGCGAAAACACTCGTCATACACCCGGCATCCACGATATTCAGCGAGTTCGGTGACGACCTGTGCAGCCGCTCCGGTGTCACCGACGACATGGTGAGAGTCTCAGTCGGCATCGAAGATTTCGATGACATACGGAACGACTTCGCCCAGGCGATAGACACGGCAACGGAGATGGCATGAATCTGACGGTGAACGGGAACGAGTTAGCGGCCGAGGACGGCGTTACGGTAAGCCGCCTGCTCGTTGTGCAGGAAGTGAAGATGCCGGACATGGTCTCGGTGGAGCTGAACGGCAAGATCCTCCGCCGCGACGAGTTCGACGGCACAGTCCTCGGCGATGGCGATCAGGTCGAGTTCCTCTACTTCATGGGAGGCGGGCGTGGTCCTCTCTGAAGCGCAGATCGAGCGCTACAGTCGTCACATCATACTCGAAGAGGTCGGCCCCGGGGGCCAGGAGAAGCTGCTGGACTCGAGTGTGCTCCTAGTCGGTGCGGGCGGGTTGGGCGCGCCGGCGGCGCTCTATCTGGCCGCAGCGGGCGTCGGCACTATCGGGATCGTGGACGCCGATCGGGTCGATCTGACGAATCTGCAACGTCAGGTGATCCATCACACCGCCGACGTCGGGGCGCTCAAAGTCGAGTCGGCGGCGGACAGGATCCGCGCGATAAACCCCGACGTCACGGTGCACACGCACACCGACTGGTTGCTGGCGGACAACGTGACGGACGTCATCGGCGACTACCAATTCGTGATCGACGGAACGGACAACTTCGCGGCGAAGTTCCTCATCAACGATGCATGCTACTTCGCGGGCAAGGCGTTCTCGCACGGAGGCATACTGCGCTTCGACGGGCAGCTCACGACCATCGTCCCGAACGAATCGGCGTGCTATCGCTGCGTCTTCAACGCGCCGCCGCCACCGGGTGCGGTGCCGAGCTGCTCTCAGGCGGGAGTCCTCGGCGTGGTCGCGGGGGTCATCGGCTCGCTGCAAGCCGCCGAGGCGCTCAAGTTCTTCCTGGGGAGCGGCGACATGCTGACGAACGCGCTGCTGACGTTCAACGCGCTCCGGATGGACTTCAGGAAGGTGCCGTTGCGCAAGAACGGGGATTGCCCCCTTTGCGGCGATAGCCCGTCGATCCTGGAACTCGTCGACGAGGAAGGCCCGTTCTGTGAGGTGCCCGCATGACGGCTATAGACGGGCTGACGGTGCCACGCGACATTATGGATGCGCTTGTCGCCGACGCGGAGTCTGTTGCGCCCATTGAGGCATGCGGGATTCTGTCCGGCCGGGGCGGCGTGGTCGAGAAGTATTTCCCGATGACCAACGTGGACAACAGCGCCGACCACTTCATGATGGCGCCGGAAGAGCAGTTCGCCGCCGTGAAGGCGATCCGTGCCGCCGGGCAGGAGATGCTCGCTGTGTTCCACAGCCACGCCGAGACGCCGGCCAGGCCGTCCGAAGAGGACATTCGGCTCGGGCTGACGCCGGGCGTGGTTCACGCTATTCTCTCGCTGTGTGGCGACGCTCCGGTGCTGAAGAGCTTCGGAATAGACGGGGAGCACGTAACCGAGACCCCAGTCCACGTCCGAGAACCCCAGGAATGATTCATGACTGACCGACGGGCCGAACCCGTATTGCGTATCCACGAAACCGTCAGGAACGACATTCTCGGATTCCGGGAAGCCTTGGCCAAGTTCGAGGCCGAGGACACCTCTCCGGTGGCGTTTCGCGCCTACCGCGTCCCCATGGGAATCTACGAGCAGCGCAAGCCCAACACCTACATGGTGAGGGTGCGCATCGGAGCCGGCATCGTCTTGCCGGAGCAACTTAGGGCCTTGGCCGCGCTATCGAAGCGGTACGGGACGGACCTCCTGCACGTGACGACGCGGCAGGACCTGCAGATCCACGAGGTGGCGCTATCGGACCTTGCCGACGTTCAGGAGAGCCTCCTCGATGCCGGCCTGACCTCGCGCGGCGGCGGCGGGAACACGGTTCGCAACGTGTCGGCCTGCCCTCGAACCGGCGTGTGCCCCGACGAGTTGTTCGACGTCGCCCCGTACGCCATAGCTACGGCCGAATATCTGCTCCAGCACCCCAGTTCGTTCAACCTGCCGCGCAAGTTCAAGTTCGCGTACTCCGGTTGCGATGACGATTGCGCCATGGCAGCCGTCGCGGACGTTGGCCTCATTGCGCGCGTCAGGGACGGCGCCGAGGGATTCACGGCATACGGTGGAGGAGGTCTCGGCCTCCACCCGCGGGCCGGGGTCCTCCTGGAAGAGTTCGTCCCAGCCGGCGACGTCCTCTTCGTCGCCGAGGCGATGAAACGGCTGTTCGACGACGAGGGCGACCGCGCCAACAAGCATCGGGCCAGGCTGCGCTTCGTGCTGAATCGCCTCGGCGAAGACGGATTCAGGGATCTCTACAAGCAGCACCTGGCGACCGTCCGTGCCGAAGGTCTCGAGGGCGAGATGCCCGAGTTCTGTGACGTCGGCTCGCGGTTCCCGGTGCGGGGTTCCGACGAGGGCGGCGACATACCGGCTGCCGCGACGGTGCAGCCGGAGAAGATGCCAGGCTCATACACGCTTCGGCTCGGCCTGCCGTTGGGCGACATCCCCGCGGACGACGCGATGGCGCTGGCCGACATCGCCGAGCGGTACGGGCAGGGCATCGTCCGCACCACCCAGCTCCAGGACTTGCTCGTCACAGGGGTTGCCGCGCCGGACGTCGCCTCTGCACTGGACGCATTGGGCGCCCTCGGCGTATCGACCGGAGCCAACGGGATACCTCCCATCGTCGCGTGCGCCGGCGCATCGACGTGCAAGCTCGGCCTGTGCCGCTCGCGCGGCCTCGCCACCGCCATCGCCGACGAGATATCCTCGCGTGGTCTCCCGACGAACGGCAACCTGCCGGCGATCAGAGTAAGCGGCTGCACCAATAGCTGCGGCGGCCATCACATCGGTGCCGTCGGCTTGGAGGGACGGGCGCGGCGACATCGGGGCAAGCTGATGCCATATTACGAGGTCATGGCGGGCGGTCGAGTATCGGGCGGAACGGCCGAATTGGCAGCGCCGCTTGGCTCGGTCCCGGCGAAAGCAGTCCCCGAGTTGCTTGCAGACGCCATCGCCGAGGGCGCGACAGACAGCGATGCCTTGCGCGCGTTGGTCGCTACCCGTGTCGAGGCGTTCGCCGACGAAGCGCCGGACGACTATTACCGCGATTTCCATTCCGACGAGCCGTTCTCGCTGGACGGCAGAGGTCCCGGCGAGTGCGGCGCAGGCGTGCTGGACGTAGTGAAAGTCGACATCGACGAAGCTAAGGCGTTGCTGAAGCGCGCCGAGAAGGGCGGAGAGGCGGCCGACGAATCGGTCCACGGGGCCATCGTGTCTGCGGCTCGCTCGCTCCTGATGATCTACGGCCTCGAGCCGAAGAAGGACCGCGAGGTATTCGCGGCGTTTCGGGAGAAACTCGTCGAGCCGGGCTGGGTAAGTGTCGATTCGGCGGAACTGACTGACGCAGCGATGGACTGGCGTGTCGGCGACAGGGATTCGCTCACGGATCTGATCGAGGCCACGGGCGGGCTCACGAAGCGCGTTGATGAGTTGTTCGCGTCGCTGGATTCACACCTTGCGTTCAGGGCCGCCCCGGTTGAACAGGGCGACGGCTCGAACTCGGGAGACGAGAGAGGCGCCCACGTTGCAGACCTCCGGACCGTGGCCTGTCCGATAAACTTCGTCAAGGCGAAGATCGCCCTCTCCGCCATACCGGTCGGGGAGGTCCTCGACGTACTCCTGGACGAGGGCGAACCGATGCGCAACGTGCCGGCGAGTTTCTCCGAACAAGGACAGGAAGTCCTGGCCGTGGAGAGAGAAGAAGATCACTACCGGCTCACCGTGCGCAGAATCAAGTGACCTCACGAGACCCGGCCTCGTGCTCGATGCTCCAGGCATTCGGGCACGCAGCCATAGGGACGCGATATGAACATAGCCGATGACATGACCAAGCTGGTCGGGCGCACGCCCCTCGTGCGGCTGAACCGGATCGTCGGAACCAATAGCGCCAAGGTTGCCGCGAAGCTGGAGTCGTTCAACCCCGGCGGCAGCGTGAAAGACCGCATCGGCACGAGCATGATCGAAGCGGCCGAACGCGACGGCAAGCTTCGGCCCGGCATGACGATCGTCGAGCCAACCAGCGGCAACACCGGCATCGCACTGGCGTGGGCGGCGGCGGCAAAGGGCTACGCCCTGGTGCTCACCATGCCGGAATCCATGTCCAAGGAGCGTCGCCGCATACTCGATCTTCTAGGCGCCGAAGTGCTGCTTACTCCCGCGGAAGAGGGGATGGCCGGCTCCATCGACAAGGCCAACGAGATCATGGACCTGAGATCCGACGTCTTCATGCCGCAGCAGTTCGAGAACCCGGCGAACCCGCAGGTGCATCGTAACACAACGGCCGAGGAGATCTGGGCCGACACCGACGGCGGGGTAGACGTCTTCGTCGCGGGTGTGGGCACGGGTGGAACGGTTACCGGCGTCGGCGACGTGCTGAAGGGCCGCAAGCCGTCGCTCCAGGTCGTGGCGGTCGAGCCGATGAACTCGGCGGTGCTTTCCGGCGGCGAACCGGGGCATCACATGATACAGGGAATCGGCGCCGGCTTCGTGCCGGATGTCCTCGACGAGCGCGTCCTCGACGAGGTCGTCGCTGTCACCAACAGGGAAGCGTTCGATATGGTGAAGCGCCTCGCCAGAGAGGAAGGCATATTGGCCGGGGTATCCTCGGGTGCCGCCGTCAGCGTGGCAGCCAAATTGGCGACCAGGAGACAGAACGTCGACAAGCTGATCGTCGTCGTGCTGCCCGACACCGCCGAGCGGTACATATCCACGTTCGATTTCGACTAGGACCGCGCGCAACCCCTGCCCGCCACCAACGCTGAAGGAGTCGCGTCCGACCATGGCACATTACCCGGCTTTCCTGGACCTGGTGGAACTCCGCTGCGTCGTTGTCGGCGGCGGCTTGGTAGCCGAAAGCAAAGTCCGGGACCTCTTGAGAGCCGGCGCCGAGGTTACCGTCGTATCCCCGGCTCTGACGGCGCCACTGATGGCGTTGGCCGAAAGTGGAATGGTTGCGCACGTACCGCGGCCCTTCCGCGAGGGCGACCTGGCCGACGCCGTCCTCGCAATCGGAGCCACCAACGACCGGGCCGTGAACGAGAAGGTGCACCGCGAAGCGGCCGAACGGGGCATCTTGGTCAACGTGGTGGACGACGCGACCAGATCCACGTTCATCACGCCATCGGTAGTGCGCCGCGGCGACTTGACCGTCGCCGTCTCGACGACCGGCAAGGCCCCGGCGCTGGCTGTCCGGGTCCGCGAGCGCATCGGGCAGGTCATCGGCGAGGAGTACGAGCAGTTCGTCGAGATCGCCGGGGGGCTGCGGGCGCGCGTGGCCGAAGCCCATCCCGATAGTAGGACCCGCAAGGAACTATGGTACCGGCTCGTGGACTCGGACGTGCTCGAACTCCTCAAGCGCGGCGAAAGCGATGCCGCGGCCGCGCGCGCGGCGGAGATCATGGGCGTCCCCGGCGAGCACGACGCGGGAGCGGACGATGGCCGATAGCGGGATCGTGTATCTCGTCGGAGCCGGACCCGGCGCTCCGGACCTGATCAGCGTCCGCGGCCTCGACCGCATACGTCGTGCCGACGCGATCGTCTACGACCGCCTGGTGGACGAAGCGTTGCTCGAGGAGGCCCCCCCCCACGCCGAGCGAATCCCCGTGGGCAAGCGACCAGGGCGGCACGACGTGCAACAAGAAGCGATCGACGCGCTCATCGTGGAGCGCGCGCGCGAGGGCAAAGCGGTCGTGCGCCTCAAAGGCGGCGATCCGTTCGTCTTCGGCAGGGGCGGCGAGGAGGCACTGGCGTGTGCGCGTGCAGGCGTGCAGTGGGAGGTCGTGCCCGGCATCACCAGCTCCGTCGGTGTGCCGACGAGTGTAGGCATTCCGTTGACGCATCGCGGTGTCGCAGCGTCGTTCGCGGTTGTATCGGCGCATCGGGCGGCGGATGACGAGACCTACTGGGCCGGCTTGGCCGCAGCGGACACCTTGGTCGTCATGATGGGGGCCTCCCGCCTGGCGGAAGTCGCGAGCGCGCTGATCGCGCATGGGCGTTCGCCGACGACGCCGGTTGCCGTCGTCGAGCGCGGAACGACGGATGGCGAGCGGATTGTGACCGGGACGCTTGAGACGATAGCCGACACCTCAAGTGGCGTCACGTCGCCGGCAGTGATCGTCGTGGGAGAGGTCGTGAACGTCCGAGAGGAACTCCGGCGCATCGCCGTCGTCCCCCATGGGGACGTTACAGATCGAACCTGACGCCCAAGCGATATCGCCTCGGGTCCATGTGGTGCAACCACTCGTTCCGCGGGCTGATGGGCGCCTTCCAGCCGCTCGCGTCGTGCTTGTAAGGCTTGGTGAGCACGTAGAACGTCGACTCGTCCCCGTAGTTGATACTGTCGTCACTGCGCCTGGCGTCCACAAGATAACGGAAATAGGCCTCTTGCCCGCCGCCGAGGGCTGAGCCGGTGAGGCGTTTGGTGTTGAGCAGGTTCGACACGTCCAGGAAGACAGACACGCGCCGGTCGTCCGAGAGCGGTGTATCCTTGGTCAGCCTGAGATCGGTGTTCCAGTAGCCGACTGTCGGGATGAAATACTCATCGGCTATCTCCCGGCGCGGCACCGCATCGGGATTGAAGATCTCCTCGTCGCCGGATCGGTATTCCTGCACGACGCTCGCCGACCATCCGCCCATGAGCGGCCCCCAGTCGACCGGCGTACCGACGCGGAGCAAAGCCCGCAGGAATGCCTTCGGCGATTCGGTGTCCGGAACTGGATCGGACCGCCGCATATTGTCGGCGTTCGGGTGCAGATAGTCCAATGCGACCTTCCCGGAGCGCGACTGGGTGCGTTCGTACGTGAACCATCCATTCAGGAAGCGGCCCGTCGAGCGAGCGAGCTTCATCTCCGCGCCGCGGATGTCCTCGTAGTTGCCGTTGACGTACATGTACAGCCCTCCGCCACCCCGGTGGAACAACTGCACGGACGAAGGCTGATCGACGTTGTACTTCGCGTAACCGCGCACCGTCATGACGATGCTCAGCGGCAGGACGTGCTCGATACCCGCCTCGTACATCGTCGTTCGACCCGGGCGGAGGTCCGGATTGTACACGTTCCTTGTTGCCGAGTCGCCTCCGAATAGCTGGCCCGAGCCGCTCCAGAGACCATACAACAGGACGGCTTTCTGCATGGAATGGAACACCCCGTAGTTGAAGAAGAACTTCGTGTGCTCGGCCACCGGATGTGCGATACCCAGCCGAGGCATGATGCGCCAATAGGCCCGGTTGTCTCTGTGCGGCGCCGCCCGTAACACGTCGGCGGGCTCGGGCGCGATACCGTCAAGGCTGTCCTTCACTATCGGGTAGAGCGGCACTGCGCCCCACTCCTCCTTCCAGCCCCTCTCGACAGCAAGCGAGTTGAAGAACTTTCTGCCGCAGCCGCTCGGCGGATCGTGGAAGAAATCGGGATCGAACGGATTCCGCGGCGTCAGGACCTGGTGCCCCGCGTCGATCCGCTCGGCGCGGAGGCCGACGTTGGCGACCATACCGCCCGACTCATACTTGTCCTGGACGTAGAGGCCGAGAATCGTGGGCCTCGCAGCGGGGAAGTCGCCGCCATATACACGCGCGCCATTTCTTCCGCTGAAGACGGCCTCAAGGTCGCCGGCGAGCAACTCGGCTCCCAGCTTCAGCGTGTGGGGTCCGCTCGCATGGACAACGTCCGCCGAAGCCGCGATCTGCTCGGCTTTGGTACCCGCGGAGGCCGATCCGCCGCCGGTGGTCTCGTAGGTGACGGACAGGTCCATCACGCCCATCGGGGAGTAGTCGGGCGCGACCGCGCCCTGGGGGGAGACGACCCGCGTAGGGTTGCCGTCATTGTCGGCGAAGTCGAACTCCCTCGTCACGAATTTCGTTTCCGGGGAGATGGGCCAGTAGGATGTCGGACTCGTCTCGTAGGGGTTCGGCGGCAGGGACCGCCCAGGCGTGACCGCATCATCGAAACTCTCGGGCGGATCGCCCACTCCGTCGCCGTCGACGTCTGACCAGTCGTCCAGCTTGGCAATGAGCTTCAGCCATCCTCTGTAACCCCACGTCGGCGACTTGTACTTGTACGCACCGTCGCCCTCAGCCGTGTTGACACGCGGGGCATCCCGTCGCAAATCGTGCTCGGAGACCGTGCGCCCGAGCGAGGCGCGCAAGTACGTCGCTGCGCCGAGCGAGTACGTGACCGATGCACCCAACTGGGCGAGCGTCGACTGGAGATGCCCGTTGTACGAGAGGTTGAGCTTGTTGTTCCCCGCTCCGCTGTGGCTCAGGCCACTCACGAGGTCGTCGACCGATCTGAGCGAGGTCGGATCGTTTCCTCTTAGCTGAGGATTCCCTGTCAGCCAAATGCCGGACGCTGCAAGCTCGGGGTTCAACGTCCTATTCGCGCCGGTTCCCTCGCTCTGCCCCATCATGTACGAGACGCTCACCTTCAATCGGTCGGTCGGCGTGAGCGTGAGCTTGCTCTCCAACGATCTGTCCTCGAAGTGCGGATAGAGCGCGGGCACAGCCGTCATCTCACGATTGTGCGAATACCCCAGCACGATTCCGCCCAGCTTGCGCGGGAGCGCCCAGCCCGTAGCGAGATCGACGCTCCAGTCCGGTTCGTGACCGTACTGCCACGCTTGCTCGTTCATGTTCGCTTCCCACTCCCAGGCCTCGCGAAGTTGCTCCGCCGTCCAGTTCCTCTTGTTGTACGCGCCCCTTCCGTTGTATTTCACGCTAGCGCTTCTCGCGCGAGAAGCCCAGCCATCGAATATCCGGTAGAAGGCGGGATTCATCTCCTTGGCCGCCTGGACATCCGGGTCGTCTCTCGTCTCTTCGTAGAGGTCTGGCCAGTAGATCGGGCCTTCGAGCGCCTCCTCGGCCATCGGCGACTTGCTGCTCATCAGCCAGTAGTCGTACTGATCCTCGTCGTACGCTCCCGGCCCGA